>CAYNGH010000005.1:0-52815 GCA_964396845.1 uncultured bacterium
CGCATCAGGAGGAGTATCTGCCCGATGCCGTAACTGCGGGTGTCGCTGTCGGGATCTGTGATGGAGGCTTTAAAGGGGCTGTGGATGGAATGGACACGCAGGCCCAGTTTCTTTACCTTGCCGGCAAAGCTGTCCATGAACTCCTTGGACTGAAAGGGGAAGGCAGTGTTGTTGTTGGCATCGATTTCGATCCATTCGAATCCTGCATCCCGGATTATCTCAAGGAACCCCGTGAGAGGCTTTCCCCCGGTATCAATGCAACCTGTAGAAATTCCAAAATTCATATTTATAAATTTAGATGTAAACGCTGGATCTCCTTGGAATATTTCAAGGCAGTTTGATTTTTTATTTTGCTGGATCTTTCAAAGTGGCAGAAGGGCCAAGAAACCTTCCCATCAGGATTTACTCTCGCTCCAAAGGCTCTCTCCAAGAAATCAGGGGAAGTCAGTTTTAATCCAAATAAAAACAAAAAGCCCCCGGAGATCCAAGGGCTTTTTGTTTTTTTCCTGTTTATTACCAGGCTTTTCTGATGGCATTCAATGCATCAGGCAGGCTGTTCCTCGGGTTTCGGTTCGGCAGATTTGTGCTTTTTTATCAAATTGATAATACCGTAAATCGCTGCACCGGTGGCAATCAAAAGCAATATGCCCAGCAATGGCCGATATAATATCCAGGCAAGGGCAACTGTCACCGTCCAGAAGGCAAAGGCAACCAGCCCTGAAATCATTCCCAGGCCAGCTCCCACAATGTTGCCTAAAAATGGCAGTACATCCGCAAGGACCTTTATGGGATTGAGAACCATGGAAAGACCGATGTACATCATAAGGAAACTGCCGATGCGAATGAGCCAGGTCATCATCTTATTCTGATCCTGGGCCTGCTTGAACATCTCCTCGGCGGACATCTGGGATGTGACCAGCCTGGAGATGGCATCCCCGGCCTTGGTCTGGTATGCCTGGAATGTATTCCCCTGCTGTTGTGCCAGAATACTGACCACAGTGGCAGGGACAATCCGGAAGGATATCCGCACATCGCCAATCTGAGGATCTGAAGGATTCGCCCCCTTGTAGAAACCGTTGCCATGAACTTGCATATCCTTGCGGGTGCCTTCGGGCAGTTTTGCCAGATCTTCATCGGTAACTCCCCTGGCCTGGTAGTTTCCGATGGACCCGATGAGAGAACTGTTTAGCTTGAAGGCCCCCAGCTCCACATCACTGGAAGTGAAAGTTTCTGAAGACCAGGGCATGGATGATGGATTTGAACGGCCATCAGGCTGTTTAAAACTGCCAGAATCGATGAGATTTCCAGACCAGGTCTTCTCATATGTATATGTGGTCTTTCTTTCTTCGCTCCCGCCAACTTTTCTTTCAGTTTCTGTTTTCTGATTTTCCTTCCACTGATACATTTCCACCTTGCGTTCCAGCTTGATGGCGGTATCTTCGATCTGAAACTGATCATCCCGAAGGACTTCCCGGGGTTCGGCAGTCCCCGACATGTGAACCAGCTTGCCATCATTGGCAGGATCCACATTATCGGCACTGACAGACACCACAATCCCTGCGCCTTCCTTCAGGCTCTTGGCTGTCTTCACTGCCCGTCCCTCATTCCAAAATATCAGGGGAAACGCAACCAGAAATAGCAGGATTCCAAAAAAGATCCCCCCGAAAGCGTTTTTAATCCTGCTAAACCATGATACCTTGGTTGTTTCTGTGTAAGCTGACATCTTTCAACTCCTTTGCAATTAATCGAGGCTTCCGGGCAGGCATCCCAAAAAAGAACCCCATAATACCCGCATCAGAATCCTTACTCGATTATTCTGAATAAACTCTATTGCTCCTTTAATCCGAAACCGGGAAAATTTACAAATATACAGAATAGAGATTCTACAGATGTTAACATTTCTGAAACAGATATATATTTACAGGAAGGAACAGATGGCTTAAAATTAAAATAATAATATGAGGTCTTAATGTATTGAACATTAAAAAAGTCTGCAACAACCTGATACAGAGCAATAACATGCATAACCCGGGGCCATTCCCGGAGGATTCCAGCAACCCCGGGCCAGTGGACCTGGCAATTCTTCATGTCAATGATATACATGGCACTCTCTCTCCATTTCCCGAACCCCGCATAAGCACTGAAACTCTCGTGGGAGGGGCTTCCAACCTGAAAAGCGCCATCGATGAAGAAAAGTCCAAAAATCCTGAGGGAACCCTGTTGCTAAATGCCGGGGATCTTATTCACGGGGCATACAAAGCCGACAAGACCCTGGGGATGGCGGCAGTTGATGCGTCGAACCCCATGGGTTTCGATGCCATGGTTCTGGGGAATCATGAGTTCTACTGGGGAACTTATGCCCTGAGGACAATAATGAGCAAGATTAAGGCCCCGGTGGTTGCCGCCAATGTCATTGAAGGCAAAAGCCGAGAGGTGATGAAGGGTGCTCAGCCCTATGTCATTCGAAAAGTCAGGGGAGTGCCGGTGGGGATAGTGGGAATCAACACCGACAAGGCCACCAGGCAGACACCTCCTCACCTCCTGGACGGCATAGAAGTCCTGGATGCCATCGAAACCCTCGAAGATACTATACCGAAAATTAAAAAAGACGGGGCAGAGGTTCTGGTGATCCTTTCACATCTGGGTTTTAACGGCGATGTGAAGATTGCCCAACACTTCAAGAACGAAAGCCTGCTCATCGTCGGCGGTCACAGCCACACCCTTCTTCCCCAGGGCCACCGGGAAGGCAACAGCTTCATTGTCCAGGCGGGAAACCGGGGCATGAACCTGGGGAAGCTGGAATTTCAATACAATCGGGAGAAAAAAGAGATACTGAATCCCCGCGCCCGGCTGATCCCGATCCTTGACAGCCAGTATCCCAGGGACCCCGATATTGAAAAAATACTGAATCGCTACAGGAAGGCCCTGAAACAATCCGGAGGCAGTGATCCCATGGGTCACGCAGCCCAGGTGCTGGATTACTCCAACAACAGCGGTTCAGGCAAACTGAACCAGATCGTTGCAGATTCCATCAAGGCTACGGCAAAAACCGATGTGGCCCTGGCCAGTTGTATGGCAGTTCAGCAGGCTCATCCATCGGGGCCGGCAACCCGGCAGTCCCTGTATGATATAATGCCCTATGATGACTGGAAAATTGTCACATACAGGGTCACCGGCGCAAAGCTGAAGGAACTGGTAGAATTCGGCCTCAGGGATGGAGTCAAGATATTTGTGCCGTCAGGCTTTCGATACGACTATGCCCCGGATCAGCCCCAGGGAAATCGGGTCACCAACATGACTGCCACTGACGGCAATCCCATCGACGATAAAAAAATATATTCCCTGGGAGTCCAGAACTATATGGCAGGACTTCCCCCCCTGAAGGACCTGCCGGGTCAGACCCATGCCGATCCTCTACAGGATGGGTTTTTCCAGTACTTCAAGGATAACTGCCCCAGCGGGGGCTGGAAGAATGACCCCGACGCAAGGATCCAACGCGCCTGAAACCCTGACAGACCCTCAAAGGAGAACTGATGGCAAATATCAATGTCCTGTCCCAACGTTATGCCAGCCCCGAGATGAATCATATCTTTTCCCCTGTCAACAGAATCATCCAGGAGCGATGTCTGTGGCTTATGATAATGGAGATACAGGGCGAGCTGGGGGTCACCGTGAATGACCGGGACATTCAACGATTCAGGTCTGCAGTGGAAAAAGTGAATTTGGACAGAATCCAGGAGATAGAAACAGTCACCAGGCACGATGTAAAGGCCCGGCTTGAAGCATTCATCGAAGAAGCCGGAGGCAGTGGCCCAGTGCATCTGGGGCTTACCAGCAGGGACATCACCGACAATGTAGAGCAGATGCTGATCCGGCAGGCCGGGAAATTAATATTGGGAAGATTCACTGCAGTATTGCAGGGGATGCTTCATCTGGCCGGCAGATACCAGAACCTGGTCATCACAGGGCGAACCCATCACCAGCCGGCCCAGCCCACAACTCTGGGACGAAGATTTGCCCAGTGGGGAGAGGAGCTTCATTTCCACCTGCTGGAATTTGAAAACTTCCTCAACAACTATCCCCTTCGAGGAATCAAAGGCCCCCTGGGAACCTGTCACGATCAGTCTTCAATACTGGGTGGGAAAGACAAGGTTCGGCTGATGGAAAGACAGCTCAGCTCCCGGCTGGGGTTTAAAAACATAATGGAAGCAGTGGGGCAGGTTTATTTTCGTTCCCTGGATTATAAACTGGCAGGGCATATCCAGACCCTGACAGCTCCCTGCGTGAGCATGGCCCAGTCCATCCGGCTGATGGCGGGACTGGGACTTGCCGGTGAAGGTTTCGGAGAAAATCAGACAGGCTCATCAGCAATGCCCCACAAAAAAAACTGCCGAACCAGTGAAAGGGTTTGGGGGATGGGAAACCTCATTAAAATGTTCACCACGGGCCTTGGTTCTGTTTCCGGAGGCCAGTGGGAAGAAGGAGATGTTTCCTGTTCGGTGATCCGACGGGTGATAATCCCTGATCTGTTCTATACCGCCGATGGCCTGTGCCGGGGAGTCCTGACCATTTTGAACGAATTTCAGCCCCATATCTCTGCCATCGAGGAAGAACTTCAGCATCACCTGCCCTTCCTTGCCACCACTGAAATCTTGACCATGGCGGTAAAAGCCGGAATAAACCGGGAAGAAGCCCACAGTATCATCAGGAAAGCTGCCACCAGCCTGAATCCTTCAGATGACAGTCCCGGAAAGACCTCAGCCCTGGCCTCCCTGCTTTCCAGGAATCCGGTCTTTACAGAAAAAGAAATAACCGGGGAAATGATTGATGGAGTAATCTCTGAATCCCGACACAACATCGGTCTTGCCCTGGAACAAGTTCAAGGGGTCATCGATATGACTGAACCTTTTCTTCTACGGCATCAGCATTCTGCCAGATACCACCCCGGCAGTATTCTGTGATCTTTTTCTGATGTCATCAACAGGCAGGAATTTTGATCATTTTTCTATAAATCATTTCCACACTAAAGGATTATTTGTTTATACAAAGAATATGACCCAGAATTTTTTTAAAATATCTTATTATGATCACAAGAGTGAATCAACTGTGACTCAAGCAATGGAAAATAATGTGGGGTAACTTGGGTTTGGGGGTATTATGGCAAGAGGAGAAAAAGGGTGATAAACAAAGAAAAACCAAAGATAATCCACGTTGATAACGACCCGGAATTTCTTGATATTTTTTCTGCAACTTTTTCCCGTTGGTTCGACATAACCTCGGTGAGGTCCAGCGAAGCAGCTTTGGAAAAACTCAAGAGAGATTGTTATCAATGCATCATCACTGACTATGACATGCCGGGCATGGACGGCATTGAACTGCTGTGGGAAACAAAACAGTTCAATACTCGACTGCCGGTCATATTTTTCACAGGCCAGGGCAACGAACAGGTTGCCAGGGAAGCCTTTGTTCTGGGCGCTTCCGATTATTTTACCAAAGATTTCTACGGGCCTGCCGCCACGGAAAAACTTGTCAATTCCATCAACAACCTGATCGAAAAGAACAAGGTTGTTGATGCCCTGGAAAAATCCCAAGAAATCTACAGAACAATCTTTGAAACTGCCTGCAGTGCCATGTTTATTATCGAAGAAGACTCCACCATCAGTCTGGTCAACAAGACCTTTGTCAGAATGTGCGGATATGCCAGGGAAGAAGTGGAAAACAGAATGAAGTGGCAGGAGTTCATACATCCCCAGGACTTGCCCCTCATGAAGGATTACTTCCATCGACGGCTTTCTGAACCTGACAAGGTACCCAACAATTACGAGTGTCGGGTAAAAAGCAGGGATGGACGGATTCTGCACATATACAGCACTGTATCGATGGTCCCTGGAACCCGGCGGAGGGTTGTATCATGGCTGGACATCACTCCCCAGAAAGAATCCGAAGATGCCCGCCAGGAAAGTGAAATCCGCTTTGGCACTGTCTTTGACACAGTAACCGATTCTATTTTTATAAAGGATCTTGACGGCCGATACAAGCAGGTGAACCTGGCATTTTCCCGGCTCTATGGCATCCCCAAGAAAGAACTGATCAACCGTACCGATGACGACATATTCAATGTCAACGGTGGAAAAGAAATCAAGAAAACTGATCAGCTGGTAAAAGAAGGAAAAATTGTTAACGAAGAACATACCATCTCTATAAATAACAAGCTGGTTACTTTGCATGTTGTAAAGGTTCCAGTCCGGGATCGGGACGGCAATATTAATGGCATCTGCGGTATCGCCAGGGATATTACTCATCGCAAGCAGGCAGAAGAAGAACTGCGAAGGCAAAAAGACATCCTCACCAATATCATCTCCAATATCCCTCATTTTGTATTCTGGAAAGACAGACACTCGGTATTTATGGGATGCAACGAAAACCTCGCCAGGGTAGCCGGCCTGGACAGTGCCGACGACATAATCGGCCTGACGGATTTTGATCTGCCCTTGACCAGGGAAGAATCTGAACATTATGTCAAATGTGACAAGGAGGTCATGGAGTCGGGAAAGCCGATGCTCAATATTGAAGAAACCCAGCTCCAGGCCGATGGACGAAAGGCAGTTCTTATGACCAGCAAGGTTCCCATGAGAGATTCCCAAGGGAACATCATCGGGATAATGGGGATTTATTCGGATATCACAAGTATCAAAAAGATGGAAGTACAGCTTCAGAAAAGCAAAGACAGATATCGCAACATGCTGGATTCCCTGGCGGACTTTGTTCATGTGGTGGACAGGAACCTCCGGCTTGTTAATTGTAACAGGGCAGTCACCGACTACCTGTCAAAAAACGGCTTTTCTCCAGAATCAATCAACGGAGAGGATATATTCAAGCTGTTTCCATTTCTTACCCCACAAGTTAAAGACGAATACCTTGAAGTCCTCAACACCGGAAAACCCCTGGTCACAGAAGAAAAATCCCTCATCGATGACCGGGAAATCTGGACTGAAACCAGGAAAGTACCTATCCGTGACAGTGGCGACCAGATCAGCAATGTGGTAACTATAATTCACGACGTGACCAGAAGAAAAAATACCGAGCAGTCCCTGCGTTGCCAGCTGGATAAACTTATGAGCCAACAGGAGTACGACAACAGCAGGATCCTGGTATCTGAAGCTCCCCATAAGTCCATGATTAAATCAGACATTTAACAGGATATATCAGGCAAGGCCTATAAATTTCATTACATACTTATATTCTTATTTACATTATTGTAACATAAACACTATTTACAACTGCACAGAGATCCCTTATAATAAATTTAATAAAAGTTAATCCACAAACTCAAAAAAAGGGAGGCGAGAAGATGTATCTCGACAAAGAACAGATAACCTGCGAGGAAATCCACGGAATGTATGTAATTCCCCCGGATGACGGCGGAATCTAAAACTAAAATGCAAACCAAAAGGCCGGCCAAGAGCCGGTCTTTTTTATAACTGCTGAAGCAGTTGCTATATCAAAAAAATTTCAGAAACCACTCAAAATCCGTTTCATTGTTGTCAGGATAGAATAAATTCAGGGATCCTCCCTCACGAGTATCAATCAAGGGCCTTTCGGGAGAGTTATCTTGAATGTTTTTTAAAAAACTCCCAGATGGTTCTGCATCCGTCAATTTCTCTGCTGGTTCTGCCTATTATCTTCTCAGGAAGGTATTGCTTACCGCCGGGCCATGTGTGTCCGCCTCCGATAATTTTATACAGCACCACTTCCGAGCCGTCTTTTCCCCCGGTATATTCATACTTTTCCAGGGTTGTACCGTCGGCGGGGTCTTTATCCGGCATTCTGGTTACATCCGGCGGGAAACTGCATCCGTTGTGCTTTGCCCAAAATTCCGCCGTGGCAGGGGTTGACATAACCCTGCCCAGCCTGATCTTTTTTATTCCAATTTCTCCTCCGCCATAAGGAACCATCGGGTCTTCAGTGCCGTTTATAATAATCACCGGCATAGGCAGTGAGGGTTTCTTTTTCGATGCAATCTCTTCCCCCATGGAGCTTATCACCGGGCCGATGGCGGAAATCTTCCGGGGAGCTTCCAGGGCCAGGCGGTATGACATCAGAGCGCCGTTGGAAGCCCCGGTGGAATAGACTCGACGAGGATCCACCCTGTGTTCCTTTACCATTCTGTCGATGAGAGCACTCAGAAAACCCACATCATCAACACCTTCCCTGTGAGCCTTATAGCGCTGGATTCCCCGGCCATCGTTCCATCTTTTTTCCACAGCATCGGGATACACCACAATAAAGCCATCCCGGTCTGCCAACTTTTCAAAGCCCATCCTGGTGAGCCTGATCATCCCCCGGCCAGTCCCTCCGCCTCCGTGAAGCACAAGAACCATTGGAACCACGCTTTCCTCTGGTTTTCTGTCAGGTAAATATACCAGATATGTTCTATCACGGCCCTGCCATTTTATCGACCCTGGATAATGTTTTCCCGGTCTGGCAACCTGGGCCACGACAATGATGGAAACCGCCAGGGCAAGGCTCAGCGTCAAAATTGTTACTATAAAGAAGGTTTTTCTTCGATTCATAGGATCACTCCCGGAAACACCGGCAGGGCCACCGCCGATGATGACCTGAAATTATTCTGGGCAGTCAGGAATAATCTATATAATTATTCTTTCATGAAAAATTTCTCTTTAAAATAATTAATCCTTTAAGAAAAAGCCCGGCGGGAGCAGGGCATCTTGAATCATCATTCTCGAAGGCAAAAATTCCAAAAACCGCTATAAAGGTTCATCGTCATAACCTGTCAAAGTAAACCCTGTTATTCATTCCCTGGAATTCAAGTCTGAAGGATTAAAAACCATATTTCTGTGGGGCTTATCACTTGAGAATATCAGGATGCATATGAACAGGCTTTTTAAAAACAAGCGATTTCTTTTCTTCTGGCTGGGCCAGACCATATCAGGCATCGGCAACTGGATTAACTTTGTGGGGCTGAACCTGTATGTCCTGGAAATTTTCGGTGGCGGGGGCATTTTAGGGATGTTCCTGATGGCCCGGATGCTCCCATCGGTATTATTCGGCAGTTTCGGGGGATACCTGGCAGATCGGGCAAACCGCCGGAATGTCATGATCGCATGCGACCTGTTGCGGGCTGTTATTGTACTGGGATTTCTCATTACCCGCAATATCTACATCTTTTTCCTCCTGGGAATGCTCCTCTCAGCCCTGGACAAGGTGTTCATATCTGCCAGGGGATCTTTTCTCCCGGAAATAGTCGAACCCGATGATCTTTTAGAAGCAAACGGCATAAAGGGAATGACCACATCGGTCATCACCATCATCGGCCCTGCGGTGGGTGCAGTTTTAGTCAGCGTCTTCACATACCGGCTGATTTTCATCATCGACTCCCTGACCTTTGTTGCATCGGTGCTGTGCCTTCTCCTCATCCCCATAAGCCGGCAGACCACAGAAAAGAGGCCCCCATCCCGGGGGATTTTCCGGGAGTTTGTGGATGAATACCGCACAACCTTTATATTCCTCGGGGGACATCGGCCTCTGTTGTTCCTGATGATGCTCCGTTTCATCGATGCAGTGGGAAGCGGTGCATACAACATCGCCCTGCCGATTTTTTCCCGCACTTTCACCAGCCTTGATCTTCCATGGGTATCCCTGGCCCTCAAGGGAGGTTCTGCATATGGATGGCTGGTGGGGATATGGGCTTTGGGGCAGTTTGCCGGGTCATATGCTGCCCGATGGGTGAGCAGAAGGTTCAGCATAACCCGGGAGAACCTGTTCAGCATCTCTATAACCCTTATGGCCGTCGGAATGGGACTGACTTTTCAATCCTGGGGGATTTTGTGGTCCCTGGGGTTCATTTTCTTAGGCGGTGTGGGGGACGGCATATCCACGGTGGTTTTCGTGACCATGCTTATGAAGGATTCTCCCGACAAGGTCCGGGGAAAGGTATTCGGCACCATAATGTCCCTGATATTCACCGCGGTGGCAACGGGAATGCTGGCCGGCGGTTGGCTGGCGGATTATTATCCCCTGTCCAAGATAACCATGGGAGCATCCCTGGCCATTATCATCGGGGTAATCCTGGGCAGATTCTACTTTTTCTACCGGCATAAATCCCCGGCAGGTTAATGACATATGACTTGTAGAATATGGTAAACTGATATTGTTCCAAAAAGGAGTCAGAAATGGAGAAATTTCCTTACAATCCAAAAGTGGCAGGCTGGGAGCTTACCCTGGCCTGCAACATGAACTGCATTCACTGCGGTTCTTCTGCAGGCAAACCCCGGCCCGACGAACTCTCCCGGGAAGAAGGGCTGGATCTCATAGATCAGCTGATTGATTTGGGATTAAAAGTCATGACCCTGTCGGGAGGCGAACCCCTGTTGAATCCCCATCTCGAAGACTACGCCCGGCGTCTTTCCGCTGGAGGCGTTGACACATACATGATTTCCAACGGCCTCCTTCTGGAAAGAAACGCCAGGATGCTGAAGGATGCAGGAGTCCGGCGGGTGGGAATAAGCCTTGACGGTATGGAGAAAACTCACAACTTCATCAGGAATCATCCCAATTCCTTCGCCATAGCCATGGAGGGAATCGAAGCAGCCCACAGGGCAGGAGTAATACCCGGCGCTGTCACCCACATATCCAGGGCCAATATCGAAGAGATGGAAGACATGTATCAGCTGTTTAAAAAAATTCGTCTTAATTTCTGGCAGATCCAGATAACATTCAACATGGGCAGAATGAAAGACCACAGCGACTTTGCCCTTGACCCGGCGGAGCTTCCCCGGATTGCCAGGTTTGTTCACCAAAAACAGCAATTAAATAACGGCCCGAATGTTGTACCTGGAGATAACTTAGGTTACTATGGAAAACTGCCCATCAGGGAGAAAGCATGGAAGGGCTGTTTTGCCGGCAGGCATCTGGTGGGGATTGACGCTGACGGCGCTGTAAAAGGATGCCTTTCCCTGCCCAGGGAATTCATTGAAGGAAATATCCGGGAAGAACCCCTGAGGGTCATATGGGAAGATGTGAACCGGTTCAAGTATAACCGCTACTTCGAAACCGGAGATCTCGCCGGCAACTGCCGGGACTGCCCCAGGGGAGATCCCTGCCGGGCCGGGTGCGTGGTGACTGCGTATTCCGCCACAGGGAACCGATTTGACAACCCGTACTGCCTTTACCGGGTTGAAAAAATGGACTGCGCCGGAGGAGGATGTTCTTGATCATCAATGCTCTGAAAAAAGCCTCCCTCAGGTATCATTCCCGCCTTTCAAGCATCAAGGGAGTCCCCTGCGCCCTGCTGGAGCTGAAAAACGCTCCCACCAGCTCCATGCTTCTATGCTTCCGGGACGGGGTGGCATACGAAGATGAAGATGAATGGGGAATCTCACATTTCATCGAGCATATACTTTTCCGGGGCAACAAGGCATACCCTTCCCTCTACCAGATCAGTCACCGGGCCGAAAGCCTGGGAGGACGTATCTCGGCCTTTTCAACCCGGGACGGGGTATATTTCTGGATGAAGGCTCCGCCGGGGATGGAAAAAGAGATGACAGACCTGCTGGGAAATCTCCTGACCACCCCGGAGCTGAGGGATGAGTTCATCGAGAAAGAAAGACAGATAATTATCCAGGAACGGCAACGGGAGATAAACAACCCGTCGCTGTTCACCTCGCTTCTATTGGAAGAAACCCTCCTCTCACCCCGGCCCATCTGCCGGCATCCCATCGGCAGTACACAGGTGATTGACGCTCTGGATTCAGCAAGCCTCAAAAACCGCCTTGACAAAGTTTATCACCGGGATAATCTCATGGTATGCGTAGCTGGCTCAATTTCCGAAGACATCACAAAACATATTGAAGAACTTATCGGGAAGTTTCCCGGGGGCAGTCCACCCCGGCAGGCAGAATTCGAAGTGTTGCCCGATTACTCGTCCCACCGGTATTTTCTCCGGGAGTCCCCTCACAAAAGCCAGGTTTTCCTTTCCCTGGGCTGGCCCATCACCCTTGATGATGACCGAGAAATATATCCCCTGCGGGTCCTCAATTCACTTCTGGGCGCGGGATATACCAGCTCTTTCAACCGTGTCCTGCGGGAAGAAAAAAACCTGACATACCTTTGCACCACAGGGCTGAACCTTTATGGAAACCATGGCGTTTACAAGGTGAACATGGCCCTTGCTGATTCAAATCTAAAGCCTGCCCTTGAACTTGTCCACGAGATAATCGAAGACACAGGGGAAGGTAAAATCACTGGTGAACAAATGGATCTGGCCCGGATAAAGCACGCCTCTCACCTGATCTTCAAGATGGAAGACAGCCTGGAGGCATCCCGGATTCTCTCCCAGCGCCTGATGCGGGAAGGAAACCTGTTTTGCCTTCAAGATTATATTAAAACCATCACAGAGGTAACCGCAGAGGATGTGTCGGGAATCTGCCGGAAGAAACTTCCCCATGATAAATGCCGGGTAGTCATCCAGACCGGTTCCTCCAAGATCCAGAATCACGAATCCATGGGGATTGCTCTGCCGGTCCGAACCATATAAAACAAAACTTCCTTTACCGGACAAGAGGTCATTTCTTCCACAGCTTTTTTATATGTATATGCCTGGGCTGCATATTTATTCTTTAATATCTCCTGATGGGCGGTATCGGCTATATCGGTTTTGTAGTCAACAATGACATACTCATCTCCCTCCCGAATCAGAAGATCGATTACTCCCCTGACTGTCATATCTCCCCTATTCAGGATGAAGGGGTATTCCCGGTAATATTCACCGGCAGAAAGAGCACGGCTGACGAGGCCAGATTTTAATGTCCTCTCCACCATGATGCGGACATCCTGAGTATTCTCCTCTACTCCTTCAGCAGTCACCGCCATATCCAGAATATTTTTCCATCCTTCATTTCCCGTGAGATCAATATGTTCCATGACCCGGTGAAAAGCCCGGCCTGTACGTTTCTGAACCTTGCGATAAGCGGAATCCGCAGTCGAGCTATCTTCTTCATCGGAGGTATAGCTGGAAATTTTCATATGACGGCTTCCCTTATCATTGGCGGATTTTTTCTCATTTTCAAGTTTCTCCAACATTTCTTTTGTCAGAATACCTGCCGGAGGCTCATCCTGACTGGGAATCGTCGGGGGGACATCCAGGGGAATGCAAGGGGACACTTCCCCGGCAGAAACTTCAGCAATATGAAACAATTCCCGGTCAGAACTGTTTTCATCTGTAATGGCTGGTCCCAGAAGCTCCTGGTAATGGGCAAATTTGGGATTGGCCCGGCGATCCTTCGATAGGCCGTATTTAAAATATGCTGGAATAATCAGAGTGTTCTTTGCCCGGGTTGCCGCCACATAGAGAATCCTGATGTTTTCAGCCTCGGCTTTCTTTTTTTCCAATTCATCCTGTTCACTGTGCTTTCGGGTATCAAAACCATGCATGGAGGCTTCCAGTATCCCGGTTTTTGTGTCGATGAGAAGGTTCTCTTTTTTGGGTTTATCAGTTGCACAAAGGGCCGCCAGTATCACCACGGGAAATTCCAGCCCCTTGGCCTTGTGAATAGTCAGAAGGCTCACCGATTCCCGGGATGCTTCCTCCGCCGGAGCATCGGGTTCTGCCCGCTCATCGGCAATGGCATCCTGAATATAACCGATAAACCGCCGGAGGCTCCCACCGGGACGGTTTTCGAACTCCCGGGCCATGGCCAGCAGTTTCATTATATTTGCTCTGGCCCGGCCATGTTTTTGAAGCAGGCTGTAAAAATTAAGCAGGCCTGTTTCTGTTAGCATCTTTTCCATCAGGCCCCCAAGATTCATCCGATTTCTTTCCCTGTGAAGGAGGCGCAGGGTTTCATATGCCTCTTTGCCAGGATGATTTCCCTCAAAGGGAGCTAAATAACACAAGGGGACTTCCTCAAGTTTCATCTCCAGCAGTTCCTGATCTGACAGGTTGAACATGGGGCCTTTCAAAACCGCAACAAGGCTCAACTGATCCCGGGGGTTGTCGATGGCCTTGAGGCAATTCAAAATGTCCCGGATCTCCTGGCGGAAATAAAACAGCTTTCCCCCATAAAGCCGGGATGGGATCTCCTCCCGGAGCAGAGCTTCTTCATAAAGGGGGATATAGCGGTATTTGGGAAACAGAATGGCAATATCCGACGGTTTGAGGGATCTTCCCAAAGATGAAGGATGATATGATGTGTCCACAAGCATCCGACGGATCTGCCAGGCTATGGCTTCTGCTTCTTGAGCACATGTTCCCAGGGTGTCACGGTTCTCCTCCGGCAGGGTTTCCTCCACAAGGAGAATCAGCGGATAGTCCCCCTGAATCATGCCCCAGGGACTCAGAGGTATGTAATCAGGCTGATAATCACCATCAACAGGAGGGGTGATTGTCCGGGAAAAGGACTGATTAACCCATTGAATAATTTTTTCGTGACATCGGAAATTTACAGTAATAGCCAGAAAACCATCATCCCCCAGGATTTCCTTTACTTTCTGATATATTTCAATGTCTGCCCTGCGGAAGCGGTATATGGACTGCTTCGGGTCCCCCACGAAAAACAGCTTTCCCTTCATGGTGCGAACCTTTTCCCAGGATGATTCAAACTCGTCAAGTTCTTCTGCCAGGTAAAACACCAATCTGACCTGCAGGGGGTCCGTGTCCTGAAACTCATCCACCAGAATCCGGGAAAATTCAGCCTTGTAGCGTTCCCGGACAGCCCGGTTCTTCTCCAGCAAATCCACTGCCCGAATCAGCAGGTCATCATTGCTCAAAACCGCCAGCCGGCGTTTTTCCCTTTCCACCTCATCCATGAAGCCTGTCATCCGGGAAACTATACCGTCAAACAGTATCCGTCCAAAGGAATGACGGGCGGATTCTATTTCGTCTGCCAGCTGTTGAACCATCTCTTTCTTCTGTTCTTTAAATCCACCCCAGTTTTTCTCAACACCGGCTTTCATCCCTGTGACATTCCAGCGGACAATCAGTCCGGGGCAGGCCTCCGGCGGGGCCAGAAGAATCCGGTTCAGGTAAGCCCGGTATTTGCGGATATAATCCCATCCCTTATCGTCGGGATCACTGCAGTGTTGATTTGCCAGCTCTTCAAGGGCTTCCACCTGCTTTTCAAGACAATCCAGAACTGCACTGCCATCAAGGGGAGATTCCTTCGTCGGATTCTGCTTCACCAAATTTCGATTCTCATACAGCAGGTCAAAGAGTTCCCTGTAATCGCTGTTGGCGAGGCCCGATACATATCCCAACCGGATGGGACTGTCGTTATCTTTTAACTGTTCCTTGATCCAGGTTTCCCACAGGGGATCGATTATCTCTTTTTCCTCAATATCGTCGATAACAGTAAAAGCCGGGTCAATCCCTGCTTCGAAGGGTGCGCCGGAGAGAATCTGCCGGGCAAAGGAATGGATGGTGCTGATGCGGTTGTTTTCAAATTCTGCCAGGGCAATTCCGGCATTGTTGACTTCCATGGTCAGTTTTTGGTTTTCTTCAACAAACTTTTCCAGCTCCTCTCCCAGCCGGGATACCATCTCCAGAGTCGCCTTCTCAGTGAAGGTGATGGCTGCGATTCTTTCGATGGGGACCCCCTGCCGGCAGATAAGCTCCATCATTCGCGCCACAAGGGTTGTAGTTTTGCCGGTGCCGGCCCCTGCTTCCAGAATAAGATTCTGATCAAGGCGACTCCTGGCATCCTGTCGGGCCTCAGCATCCTGAAGTATTATCGGCAAGCTCTTTTCTGTCACTGAATCTCCTTGAGTTCTTCAAAGTCCTGCAGCCTGCTGTTGCCAACTTTCAACTGGTATATGCCGGCAATATCTCTGGGACAGATGGGACGGTAATCACAATATATGCAGTTTTCCCCGTCAAAGGATCCCTCCCGGCCCAGTCTTCTCTTGCCGGGATATGGGGGGAAAAACCCTTCCCCGGCTCCATTAACTACAGACACAAGAAGAGAGGTCAGATCATTCTTACGTTCCTCAACCAGGTAGCCTTCAAAACCGATTTTTTTAAAACCTCCCCTGGGTGTGGCAAAGTAATAAAGCGCCCGAGCCTGATGGAGGCTTTCCATCCCGTCGAGAAGCCCGTTGAGAGATAACAGGTAAAGGGGAAGCTGAAGCTGAGTACCCCCGGCAAAACTGTCAGAACGGTATTTGTCATACCTGCCGGTCTTGTAATCGATAATCTCCCAGCTGTCTTCAAGGGGGCTTGCATCCACCCGGTCGATCCTGCCCCGCAGTTTGATGAATGTATCCCGGCCCAGTTTTATCTCGGCAGCTGGCAGGGGACCTCCGCCAACAGGATCCCTCATCCCAAAGGATAGTTCAAAGTCCCTGGGAAGAAGCTCCCTTTGCCGGGATTCTTCCAGTATGAATTGTTCCAGCCCGCGACTGATCTCAACGGTTTTTTCAAACCAGGAAGACTCATCCCCCACAATCCCGGCCTTCTCCACCTGCTCAAATTCATCCCTGGCGATTCTGCAGATCTCTACGAGGTACTCCTCTGTCTTGTGGGGTTGGAGGGGAAGAAGTCCCCTCTGTTTTAAGTGCCGGTAAAATCGGTAATAAATTGCATGATAAAGTTTTCCCCGATCCAGGGGAGAGATCCTTCGAATCTCCTCAGGAGCGGAAATGGGAGAAATTTCCATGATCCGTTGGAGGAAAAACCGGTATGGACAGGCATGATACTCTTCAAAACCGCTGGCGGAGGCAGGATTAAATATCCCCCGGACTATCCTCTGAAGCCCCGACAGGGTATCACTGCCGGTTACCAGTCCGTCACTGCTGGTGAGGCTGGAATATACCCTCCGACGACGGAATTCATCCAGAGCCCGGCAGAAACCCGGATCCAGTGATGCCACATCGGCAAGAATCCCTCGGCTGATGACATCATCGGATTGTTGTCGAAGAGTATGAAGATACAATTCTGGAGGATTCAAAAAAAACAGTTCCCGGCCCTGTTCACAGGGAACCTTGTCGCCATCGGCATAAACAAATCCCGGCACCTGGCAGAGATTCCCATGATAAACACTTTTTCCTGTAAGAATGGAGCCAATTTTCAGCAGATACCTGGATGGCATCCCTTCTCCTCCCGGCATGAAACCTTCCCTGGGATATGAGAAATGAATCCCCCGCCGGGCAGTGCCCAGAAGAAGGGCTGTCAGATAATCTTCCTGCTCCTGAAGTTGCCTCCGTAGAAGAAGGGTTCCACCCCAGTGATAAACACCATTGAAAATTTCCCTCTCCCGGTCGGACATAAGAGGATTGTCCCGGTGAGGTGCCGGATACTGCCCAGAAAGCATCCCCGCCACTATGAGATGATCCCCGGTCATTCCCACGGGAACCACATTGATGTGAACATTTACACATCCAGCCATATAACTGCCACAGGACACAGGAACCCTGGATACTAATTCCCGGAGAAAACCGGAAAAGGTGTCATAATCCACCGGGGACTCCAGGCAATCCAGGCGGGCCAGGCTCTCCACCACTGCCACCAGGGATTCCAGGTGACTGTCATCGTCAATCAACTGGCGGATGATTGACGCAAAAGTATCGGAAAAGTACTTCCATTTGCCCTTTCTGTGGATGTTTGACATGATTGCCGACAGATTCTCCACAACTTCAAGAAGATTTTTTAAATCCTCCACGGTTTCCCGGTGGGATCCCTGCCTCAGGGAATCCGGTGTGGAATCCGGGGTTTTTTCATAATGTCTTATCAGGGAATTCAGGCAGTTCCTCCAGCTGTAGAGCCCCTTTCTGACTCCGGCCTCCCGGGAGAGCTGATCCCACCGGGCAGGGGCCGGAATCCTGTCCGGAGGCATAAGACTGTTATATTTTATTGTGCCATCGCATAAAAACTCCATCACTTCAAATCGGGGAAGATCCAGTGCCACAAGATTAAGAAGCAGAGCCAGGGTCGCTCCGGCGGGAGTTGTGGAAAGAGGTCTGCCCTGGTGCAGGCAGTATGGGATATTCAAAAAGTCAAAGGTATCGGTGAGAAGATTCTGATACACTTCCCGGTCCCGAAGAACCACCGTTATCTCATGGTAAGGAGTCCCCCGGGAGGCCAGCTGGAAAACCCTCCGGGCACACTCCAAGGTTTCGGTACGGGTATCGGGGCAGGATGTTATGGTCAGGGAACCGTCACCGGCACAATTACATCCTTGAGAAGAATCGCCAAGGAAACTATCCCTGACATGCTCAAGAGCTGTCTTTGCCGGGGAGGGATCTTTTCTTTCCTCCCTGGTTTCATAACCGATCCTTCGGAAAAATTCCATCACATGATCACTGGCAGGGCTACCATGAATATATGGAAAAAACACAGCACCCGAGGCATATTTTGACAATTCCTGAATCAGCTTCTGCTGGGTCTGATCCAGATTGAAAAATCCGTAAAATAACAGATCCGATGCCCTGGAAGCCCTGAAAAAATTACCTGCAGACTCAGCCCCCCCTTTGATAATGTCCACCGCATCGTAAAAATTTTGCCCGAAGCAATCCGGGTATGCGTCTAACATACTAAAAACCGTGGTCATGCGATCCCGGTCAAAGGCAGGGCCGGCTTCCCTTTCCATGAGCCGGGACAGGTCTTCGATATCCTGAAACCCTTCGAAACCTCCCTGTCGGAAATCTTTCAAAAGGGACATAAACACCTGCAACAGTCCCCGGCTGTCCATGAATGGCTCCATGGGGGAACCAGGCTTTAATGCTGTTCTAATGGCTCTGCGGGCTGCCAGTTCTTCTCCCATGGGGGGAATCTCCCGAAGTCCCCGGGAATAAAGCTCCGCCTCGCACAACATCAGGGCCAGCTGTTTAAGATTCATAACTTTTATCCCCCCGCCGGTCAGCAGGTGGGACAGCTTCCGGCCAAGCCCTGTGGAAGGGACCGCCACCACCAGTGGTTTTAAGGGATTATCCCTCTTCACCCGGCGCACTTCCCGCAGAAGAGCCTTCTCCAGAGTTGGAAAATCCCTGGCATAGTAAAGTACCCGGCTGGTGGCCACATTTTCATCAAAGGGAAGATACAGCTGTTCCATGCTCAATATCCTCCCTCCCCGGTTTCAATATCCGGATATGCCTCCGCCTCCTGAATGCCTTCGATGTCCAGGGAATCTATGGAATTCACAAACAACTCCACAATTTCCGGGTCAAACTTGGTTCCCGATTCTTCCCTGATAATTTTTATTGCCTCTTCCACCGGCATCCCTGGTTTATAAGGACGCATGGTTACCAGGGCATCAAAGGCATCTGCCACGGAAATAATCCGGGAAAGCAGGGGTATATCCCCGCCAGACAGGCCGTCGGGGTAACCGGTCCCGGCCCAGTGTTCGTGATGATGACGGACATAGCGGGCCAGCCTCGAAAAGGTGCCGATGGAGCTGATAATCTCCGCTCCCGCCACCGGGTGTTTCTTGATCTGATCAAACTCCCCCTCATCCAGACGGTCATTTTTGTGGAGGACACTTAGGCGGACGCCGATTTTTCCCACATCATGAAACAATGCTGACAGCTTCAACTCTTCTATCTCACGGGAGGCAAGGCGCATTTGTCTGCCGATAAACATACTGTAGAGAGCAACCCGTTCCGAATGGCCCCTGGTGTATGGATCCTTGGCCTCCAGAGCAAAGGCCAGAGAGTATATCAACTGAAAGTACAGCTTTTCAAGATTGCGCAGGTTAAAAATCAGCACCGAGGCAATCTTCTGAACAAAGTCCGTCCCATAAGCCACGCCACCGGCAATAAAACCGGGTACTATTACATAAGCGATGTTCCATGCATCCCAGCCTGCAAAGGCATCAGGCCTGAAATGAAGGAATATGTGAAGAGCTCCCCACCCCGCCAGAAGTCCCGTGGGGAAATAATATATTGCCCTGCCCCGGGGGCTTTTCCAGAATACTGATTTGCTGTTGGCCACAAACCAGCGGTCAATCATCGAGCCGGGAATCATCACCAGGACGCCTCCGGCAATCCCCTGGAGCAAAAAGGATACCAGCTGGGCAGGGTCATGGGATGTGGAATATATGGCAAAACCAATAAACATCCCCAGCAGGCCTCCAGAGGCCAGAGCATTGAAAACCCTCCGCTGGTAATATTTTTCCTTCATCCCCATAAGACGATAAAATTTTTCCAGAAGGGTAAATTTCCGGGCTGTCCCCTTGATGGCTTCCAGGAGGTCTTCCCGGTTTATCTCATCACCGGTATCGATGGCTTCCATGGCCATTTCCCGGCGAATCGACATGTAATCGGGTTTCTCGAAGGAGCCCTGTTTGAGAATAAAATCCGACAAAGCTTCCACTATTTCACCTTCGTAAAGGGTCCCCCGATGTGATTCCAATTCCTTCAAGGCTTCCCGGGGAGTTTTTTCCTCCCGGTAGGGACGATGAGTAGTCATGGCATCAAAAGCATCAGCAACGGCAATGATCCTGGATTCAAGAGGGATCTCCTCCCCCTGTAGTTTTGAATAACCGGATCCGTCGATGTGTTCATGGTGAAGCCGGATAATGTCAATCTCCCGGGCAAATCCGCTCAGAGGCTTCAATATGCGTTCGGTTATGCCGGGGTGATGGCGTATGGAACGCCAGTCCTCGTCATTGAGGGTGCCTTCCTTGAGAAGTATCTTCTCGCTTATGCCGATTTTACCAAGATCATGCAACAGGGCAGCCCGGGCAATACGATGACTTGTTTCATCGTCCTGTCCCAACTGCCGGGCAATATTTACCGCATACCATGCAACCCTCTCATTATGGCCCTTGTTATATGGCTCTTTTACTTCAAGGCTTTTATTCAGAGATAAAATAACCTGCCGGTATAATTTTTCCAGCAGGCTGATGGAATCAGTGATTAGATATTTTATATTTTCATGGGCATCCAGCAGAAGGCTTAAAAAAAATGCCAGAACAACCCCTCCCAAAAGCCAGTAATAATGAGCGCCCTGCATCTTGAAAATCAGAAACTCCGCCAGTATGCCCGCCACAAGAACCCCGCCGGGGAATATGATAAGATGAATCCGGGGACGTTTTTCCAGAAAACCAGGAATCCTCTGCATGATTTTAAAGGAAACATAGGATATGAGGGCCAGAGTAACCCCCATAAACAATCCCGCCTGAAGAATCACCCCGGCCCTGACAAAACCTCGGTAATAAAAGGCTACATAAAACTGAAGAACTGCTGTGGCAATAACTGCAACAGTGATAATGTTAAGAGATACGTTCATAAGTCTCCCGGAATCGGTTTTTGGCGTAAGCATTGAATGAACCTATATTCCCCGGTAATACTTGGAGAATATCTTGATGCCGGTATTGTGTTTCAGTGCAGTATTGCCAAAGACAATAAGCATGTTAAAAACATCTCCAAAAAGATTGCTTACCGGCAGGTTGGTAAAACGCAATTCTGAGTTCTCTCCCTCGTGACGGGGCCACCATTCGGGAAGACAGGCCCGGTTTATGGGAATCGGCTGCATTCTGCCGGAAATGGTCTGCCCGATAACCCTCATTCCCTTGCGGGTCAAGCTTGCAAAAGGCTCGGGATAAGGCTCGCTCATAACCTTTCTCAGCACCAGTCCCTGATTTGTCAGGCCCAGGTGGAAGCCTGAGTTGTTGCTGAAATAAGATTCGGTTTCCTCCCCGCTCCACATGAAATAAACCAGGTTTTCAAATCGAAAAGATTCCTCATCCTTCACGGGAACCCCGTCAACAAAAACCTGGGCCACAGGCCAGGAAATATTACTGCTGTATTCCTGAAGATTCTCCATCTCCGATACCAGGATGCGGGTTTCTTCCACGGTAAACTCTGAATTTAACAGGTCTTTCTGCATCAGGATTGAGTCAGGCTTGACATTGGGCAGAACCCGGATGAATACTTGAAAGTCGAAGATCTCTCCCTTGCATCCTTCCACATCCACCAGCAGATTCAATGGACAGTTACTGCAAATATCAAGCATCTTATCATTGATGTTAAAAAGGTAGTTCTGACGGATTTCCTCCCAGTGATACTTGGCGGTCCCGTCATCGTTATAATCGAATATATGTTCCTGAAAATATCTGCAGTGGCGGTTTGCCACATGAAATATGTCGATTTCAACTTCGTATGGTATCTTTTTTATGCCTTTCATAGTATGATAATTTTGAATTAAACCGGAAAAATCCTCCTGATCCCTGTGATGACAGGGGAAGGAAAATCTATTGACGGGATGAACTATAAATCCGGAACTGTCCCGGTTTCATAAGGCAGGGTTCAGTTTGTTCCGTTTATTTTCCGGAAATTCCACAAAATAATTCAGGGATGACAGCTATTATCCGCAGTATCAATCCATACGGCAAAGAAAAAACCGCCCGGCGGGTAGTTTTAATTTTTTTGAAGCTGTTTCTTGTAATCCTGACAATCCAAGCTGGAATTTTTTCCCCGACACAAACTCTCCACGCCCAGGATGCCCAGACAGCCAGGGAATATACCCGTATGGCCGAGGAAGCTCTCCAGAACCGGAATGTTGATGATGCCCTCCGCCACCTTGATGCCGCCCTGACCGTCAGCCCCCGATATGCTCCGGCCCTTGCAGTCCAGGGCGAGGCATACCTGATGATCAAACGTTATGATACAGCCATAGAAAAACTGAACCAGGCCGTCGAAATCAACCCCAACAACCCAAATTACCACCTGCGTCTGGGGCAGGTATATCAGGAATCAGGAGATTTCCAGAAAGGTCTTGAACATCTTCTTACAGCCAGAGAACAGGCCCCTGAGCTGAAGAGGGTTCATTATCTTATCGGCGTCAGCTATCATCACCGGAAGAACAATGAAAAGGCCCTGGAAAACTACCTGAAGTTCCTGTATATGATGGACAAGGATGATTCCTGGAAAACCCAACAAGACCGGGAAATCCATAACGATTACTGGAAAGCTCACCGTTCCGCCGCTCAGATTTATTCAGAACAAAAAGATTACCGCAGTGCCCTAATTCATTACGAAGCCATTATGCAGGGGGCCGATGAAAATTTCCGGCGTTCTGTCCAGAAAGATTACGAAATCGCCGCCAAGCACCGAAGCCCCATCTACAGCTATGCCATATATGTGCTGGGTTTCATTCTTGTGCTGGTGATATTTTACATGTTTCGGCGATACCTGATACTGCCTCAGTTAAAAAAAGCCCAGGAAAAAGAACTCTCCGCAGCATCCCAGGCCAGGGATTTTGCATCTCTGTCCCGGTTTGTAATAAAACACCTCAAGGGGCTGACCCGTCTTCCCAAGGCCCTTATATACTTTGCCCAAAGACATGGCGACCCCTTGAAACTGATCCATGCAGAAAACATCGACAAAAAATCATACATGCATCTGAACCTCAGCTGGGACGAGGTAAAAGAATGGATCGATTACAACCAGGGACAGCCTTTCATATATGAAGAAGAAAAGAAAGAAATCCCCTTCCTGAGAGCTTTTCCCGGAATCAGGGATTATCTTGACAGCGCAGGCCCCAGGGTCGGGGTTCCTTTTTTAAACCGCGGAGAGATCAGGGGACTTGCTTTTCTCTGTTATCAGGGGCTTTCCGATGAGAATGAAAAAAGAAAATTTCAGAGAATTTTTCTCAAGCACAGAGAGTTAATTCAAAAGATTGCCATTGAGGTGGGCCAGTCAGCAGATGTTATCTTCCAGCGGCAGGCTGCCATCAAGGATACCATTACCAATGCATACAGCCAGCTTTATTTCAAGGAAAAACTGCCGGAGGAGATCCGCAACTGCAAGTTAAAAAGCAAGCCCCTGTGCCTGTTGATGATGGAACCCGACGGACTGGGAGCCATCCACAAGCGGTTCAGTGAAGAAGGGAAAAACACTGTCCTGAGGGGAGTATATCAGATCCTGGAGAAAAATGTCCGACAGGCGGTGGATCTGATATTCCGCATATCCGATTATCGTTTTGCTGTGATAATGCCTGGCCTTGGAGAAGAATCCGCCAGGGATACCGGAGAAATTATCCGCAAGCTGGCCGCGGCGGTAGATTTTACTGCCCCAATACCCAATATCACCCTGAGTATGGGGCTGGCGGTATTTCCCCAGGATGCAGACAAGGCAGCGAATGTGGAAGACAAAGTACGTATGGCCCTGGACCGGGCCATCTCCACCGGGCGAAATAAGTTGATAGCGTCCTCCGGGGTCAAAGAAACTAAAAGTGCCTCCATGGATTTCAACATGGGCCCTCTGACACAACACCTGGTGTTACCTCCCCAGGCAGATACCAACTTGTTTTCCAAGCCCTCGGTCCCCCTGGCACCACCGCCCGATGCCAAGAAATCCGATAAATCCAAGGCCCTGCCTGGATTAACCTTTCGATCCGCCAGCATAAGCATGTCCATCGATTCTGTTCCTAAGAAACCACCCCTCACCGAAGTTGCCGGGAAATCAGAGAAACAGGAAATCACTGGTTTGTCCAAGGAGGTCGTAAGAATTATCCCATCCCGGGAAAAATCCCGACCTGCTGTAAAACAATGGAACCGTTCCAAAGAAACAGCCTCCCCTGATGCCGAGTCATCCCTGAAAAAGCGGGTATTGCGAAAAAAAGACACCATCAAGAATGTCCCGGGCACTTCCAAACTCCCTTCCATATCACGACTGATGGGGATGCAAAGGGAAAAGCCTTCTATCAAGAAAGGCAGACTCCAGCGCAACGGCGACAAATCTACCCCATCACTGTCCCTGGGGGATTCAAAGGATCCCTCCGGCAGAATGGCGGATCTGAGGTCCCTGGCGGACACAGCCCGGCAAAAGATGCAACAGAAAAGCCGGAAGGCCGACAAAAAATTGGAAGCCAAAGACGAAGTGACAGGCTTTTTCACAAAGACCTATTTTGATCGCAAAGTGGCAGTCCTGCTCAAGGTGGCCCGGCAGTCGGAAAAACCTCTGTCCCTTATATTCTTCAAACTGGATAAACACCGGGCTTTAAAGGACAAATACGGCCAGGAAAAACTCAACAATGTGCTAAAGGAAATCTGCACCATGATATCCGGCTTCCTCAACCATGATACCGATGTGCCGGCCCGCTACAACAACGAAGTCTTTGCAGCCATCCTGCCCAACACCCCGCCTCAGACTGCCTTCAACGTGGCAGAGCAGATCCGGTTCACTGTAGAGAACCTGATATTCCGGGATATTACCGGCCAGATCACCATTTCCCTGGGAATTTCATCTTATCCTGAGAAGGGAAATTCACCCAGGGAAATAATGAAAGAATCTTACGAAGCCATGGTATATGCTATCAAGTCCGGTGGAAACAGGAGTGTCATCTGGGATGACAAGATAAAAAAATAACATGACCGACTTGGCCAGTCGAAACAAAATTACTTATGGAGGAATTTATGGTTTCCAGCAACGATTTTAGAAACGGCATGACAATTCAACTGGACGGGGACCTCTATACTATTGTGGAATTTCTGCATGTCAAGCCGGGAAAGGGCCAGGCCTTTGTCCGCACCAAGATAAAAAGTCTCAAGTCCGGCAACACCCTGGAAAAAACCTTCAAAGCCGGGGAAAAGGTCCCCAGGGCACATATAGATCATCGGAATATGCAGTATCTCTATCCCAGCGGAGATATGTTCGTATTTATGGACAACGACAGCTTTGAACAAATTGAAATCCCTGCTGAAGTTATGGGGGAAGCCCTCAAATGGCTCAAAGACGGGGCAAATATGGATGTCCAACTTCATGAGAACCTTGTTATCGGTGTTGAACCTCCGGCCCATATGGAGCTGGAAGTCGTCCATACCGAGCCGGGATTCAAAGGGGATACTGCCCAGGGAGGGACAAAACCTGCAGAGATAGAAACCGGCACAGTCATCCAGGTTCCCCTGTTCGTTGAGATCGGCACAAAAGTCCTGGTGGATACACGATCCAGCCAGTATCTGCGAAGGGTCTGAACTCACATCAACTGCTTTGAAGGGAGGCTCGGCCTCCCTTTTTTGATTTTCAGTTTCCCTTCAGCTGACAGGCTGGTTGTTGGCAGTGGGAGGAGGAGATGCCTCCCCGGCCTGGGGAGGTTCTTTCCTTGAGGAGGGAATCCGGATATATTTCATGATATAAAACCCTCCAACCAGAAGCACCACAAATATTATGGATAACAGATTGAAATACTTGTCGATAAAAAACTTAATGCTCTCACCATAGGCCATAATCAGAGCGCCAACGATGAAAAACCGGGCTCCCCGACTCAGGATTGTAGCCAGAACAAAGGTCTTGAAATCCACATAAAACACCCCTGCGGAGATGGAGAAAATCTTGTAAGGAAGCGGGGTGAAACCGGCAATACCCACAGCCCAGGCTTCATATTTCTGGAAATAATTATGAATATCTTCGATTTTTTCTGCTTTAATCAGCTTCTGCAGTATCGGTTTTCCTCCCTTGAGGCCGATGTAATAACCGAATATCCCCCCCAGAGTGGAACCTGCCAGGCATATGAATGCGTAATACAAGGCTCTTTTTGGCTCCGCCAGGGCCATGGTTATCATCAGGAGATCCGGTGGCACAGGAAAAAACGAAGATCCAGCAAATGCATTCAGAAACAAGGCCCATACTGCATAAGGAGTCACAGCCCAGGCCAGGGTCCAGTCCTTCAGCCAGCGAATCCATTCTATAATACTGCTCATTATTATTCCTCACGGTTTTAATGCTATGATGCTTCTCCAGAGGGTTCCCCGCTCCTGCTGATATTATGGCAATTCTTTATAAAGGAAATCCGGGATCAAGGTTAAAAATATAAAGATTATGCAAACTGGTTTGTCTGGAGGAGAAAAATGAAAGTAATTTTAAAAGAGGAAGTTAAAAAGTTAGGCCAGAGGGGAGATATTGTGAACGTTTCCGACGGATACGCCAGAAATTTTCTCTTCAGGCGAAACCTGGCAGTGTCCGCCACCGATTCCAATCTGAAGGAGCTGGAAACCGAAAAGCAAATCCAGAACAAGAAAAACCAGCGCCTTGAAGACAGCGCCAGAGAAACAGCTGCAAGGCTGGAGGAAAAGACATTTCTTATCAGGGCCAAATCAGGCAGTGAAGGCAAGCTGTTCGGTTCGGTGACCACCCAGGACATTTCCGATGCCCTGAAAAAACAGGGAGGCTTTGACATCCCCAAGAAGGACATAAGCCTGGATGAACACATCAAACACCTCGGCAAGTATTCAGCAAAGGTAAAACTATACCGGAAGGTTTATGGCACAATCAACTTCGAGGTGGTCGAGGAATAACCATGCCTTTGATGGAAAAGCTCCCGCCACAAAACATCGAAGCGGAAATGTCGGTGCTGGGGTCCTGCATGCTGGATCCCGCCGCAGCATTGAAAGCCACAGAAATCCTTCCCAGCGGAGGCGACTTTTACCGGGAGGCACACCAGGTAATTTATAATTCCATTCTGGAATTGATGGAAAAAAATGAACCGGTGGACCTGCTGACGGTTTCCAACAACCTGAAAAAACATGACAAGTTTGAACATGTGGGAGGCTCCTCTTACCTTACAGAACTTCTCAATGTTATTCCCACCACGGGAAATGTGGAGCATTACTCCAAAATTGTCCGGGAAAAAGCCATCCTGCGATCCCTGATCCATGCAGGGGCCAGCATCACTGAACTGGGATATGAAGAGAGCGATGAAGCTGCCCAGTTGCTGGACAGGGCCGAGGCCATTGTTTTTCGGATTGCCCAGGACAGGGTCACCCAGGACTTTTCCCTCATAAAGACTATCCTTTATGACACCTATGAGAAGCTGACAGAACTCTACAAGCGGAGAGCCCATGTAACCGGTGTCGCCACAGGATATGAACGTTTTGACTACCTCACCGCAGGGCTTCAGCCATCAGACCTGATTATCCTGGCGGCAAGACCGGGGATGGGCAAGACAGCCCTGGCATTGAATATCGCCCTGAACACCGCCACCCGGGACCAACAGAAAGTGGCGATATTTTCCCTGGAAATGAGCAAGGAACAGCTGACCCAGAGGCTTTTATGCTCCAAGGCGGGAATCGACGCCAACCGCCTGCGCACAGGTTTTCTTGGAGAACAGGACTGGACCCGCCTGACCAAGGGCATGAATGAACTGGACGAAGCGCCGATATTTATCGACGACTCCCCATACCTGTCGGTCCTGGAGATGCGATCCAAGGCCCGCCGGCTCAAGAAAAACTATGGTCTGGACCTGCTGATTGTTGACTATATCCAGCTTATCCGGGGCACATCCAGATCCGATAACCGATCGGTGGAAGTATCGGAAATATCCCGTCAGCTCAAGGGACTGGCCAAGGAACTCAATGTGCCGGTATTGTGTCTGTCCCAGCTCTCCCGGAAAGTCGAGGACCGGGTTGACAAACGTCCTCTGCTCTCAGACCTGAGAGAATCCGGAGCCATCGAACAGGATGCCGATGTGGTGGTGTTCATCTACCGGGATGCATATTACAAGAGGAAAAGCGATGATTCCACGGAACCTGTTGACAATACAGCGGAAATTATCATCGCAAAACAGCGAAACGGCCCCCAGGGAGTTGCAAAACTGGCATTCCTGGGTCAGTTCACCCGCTTTGAAAACCTGGAGGAGTTCGAGCCAGAATAAAGAAATATCCGTTGCCGGTTGATTGAATCATACCTGTATAAAAATTTTTGGAGGAATTACCTGATGGAAAAGAAACCCATAGAACACTTCAAAAAGGTGATAAACCGATGGGAAGACACCGAAGAGAACCTCACCTGCGCCGAATGTGCCACATCCTGCCAATCGGCCTGCAAGACTTCCTGCACCATCGGAAATGTACCCTGTGACCTGAGAAAGGAAAGATTTATCAAGATAAAATCAAACAAATAATCTTATCAAATCTCAGGCTGACCGCATAAAAGTCAAATCAGGGCATCGCATCGGCGGTGCTCTTTTCTCTGACAGGATTATTTCAGGGTAGATATTTCCTCTATGAGCTGTTGCGCCCGTTTGGACATTTCCGAATCGCCTTCCATGCTGATAACCTTGCGGTAATCAGCCAGGGCCTGGTCATATTTCTTCAAGTGTTGATAACAACGGCCCCTCTTCATATAAGCCTCGGCAATGTTCGGATCCATTTCTATGGCCTTGTCGAGATCCTCAAGGGCTTCCTCAAATTGTTTGGCCATATACTTGGCATTTCCCGCATTCAGATAATAATTTGCGTCTTTTTCACACCCTGCACAAATAATCAGAATCGCCACACAAATAATCATCATCAAGGGAACATATTTTTTCATGGTAATCCTCCTAATTATATTTATATCATAATACCCTTGCATCTGTCAGGGGTTACCTGGTGCAATAGATATTGCCCGGAGATCTCCTGATCAGACCTTTTAGTTCAAGGTTGAGAAGCAGGCCGTTAACCTTGGGGGCAGGCATCATGGATTCGCATATGATTCTTTCTGCCTCCATATTGTTTTCACCGATTATCTGGAGGATCCTCTTCTCCCCATCATCCAGATGCACCACTTCAATCTCACATTCAGTATGGGGAAGTTCCAGATGCAACTCCTCAAGAATGTCGTCGGGACAGGTCACAGGCTTGGCGCCGTCGGAAATCAGGCGGTTGCATCCCTGGGAGTTTATACTGGTAATCTGTCCCGGAACAGCATATACCGCCCGGTTATAATCGGTGGCGAATTTGACAGTGATGAGAGCCCCGCTTTTAGGAGGCGCTTCCACCACCATCACCCCAAGACTCAAGCCCGCAATAATCCGGTTGCGGGCTGGAAAATGCCATCCCAAAGGGCCTTCTCCCGGTGGATACTCGGAAAGGACAGCCCCCTGTTCCTCCACCTGCCGGCACAGCTTTTTATTCTCCGGGGGATAGACGGTATCAAGGCCGGTCCCCACCACTGCTATGGTGCGACCTCCGGCATCCAGAGCAGCCCTGTGAGAAAATGAATCGATTCCCCGGGCCAGTCCGCTGACTATAGTCACGCCGGCTCCTGCCAGGGGGCCGATAATACGGCCTGTAACCTTGCGTCCATAAGATGTGGGCTTTCGGGTTCCCACCACTGCAATGGCCAGAGAATCCCCAGGCAGAAGATGCCCCCGACCATAAAGGATAATTGGAGGATCAATCACCTGAGCAAGGTTTTGTGGATAGCCCTCCCTGCCGTAAATCAACATCCAGATGCCCATATCCCGGGTTCGCCCGGCTTCCTTTTCCATCTCGAGAAAACTGTATTGCATCTGTTAAGGCTAAGGGATTTCTCCGGTGGGAAAGAAGCCTGGCCAGGGATTCCCTTCGGCTGTTGAAAATACCTTGAGGATGTCCAAAATGATCCAGCAATATCCGGGCATCCCGGCATGTCATACCCCTGGTTCGCATCAGGGCCATGTAAAGGGCCAATTCGTCGTCGGGAATCTTGTTAGAATCAGGCTTCAATCGTCACTCCAGAAATAATTCTGTCTGCCCCGCCAGCAAAACATCACCGCGGTTCAAGATCCGCCGGGATGAAATCCTGTGCTGGTTTATCCATGTGCCGTTGGTGCTTCCCAGGTCCTCCACCCACACCTGATCCTTCTGTCGATAAATCCGGGCATGAACACTGCTGAGGGAAGTGTCCCACTCCATAATCAGATCCCCTTCTTCCCTGCCGATGGTCAGACTCTCAGGAAGAGGCATTCCCACTTTTCCGTCCCGGGAAACCAGTCGAATATCATCCCGTGTTTCCCTGTCCGGCTTCTTGTCAGTGCCGTGGCGAGAAACTTCCGATTCCACCGGGACAGAATCGGCAGATAACCTCTTCCCGACTGATTCCCTGCCCAGGAGGTGTTTTTGTTCCATGTCCCGGATACCCAACCTGGCCATAAGATCCTGATGATCCGGGAAAAGTTTTTTCACCTTGGATTCAAACCCGGCCCCTTCGGCAACACGCCCCTGTTCCCGGACAACCCTGGCCATCAGACCCTGCAAATCTGCCCAGAGATGAGGATCAATCTCCGGGGACTCCAGAGCTTTTTTTAGAATTCCCTCGGCCACTGCGGGATTCCCCCGACGAAGCCATGAAAGAACAAGGATCTGCGCCATAATTATCCCGTCATGACTTACAGGGACAATCTCCTTGAGCATTTCGATGATTTTTTTGTCATTTTCCTGCTGGTAATAAAAAAGACAAAGAAACATCAGCAACTCCGGCATATCCGGCATCACCGACAGAAACTGCTCCAGGGTTTCTACCGCCATTTGTGATTGATGGGCATTCTGATAAGACAGCGCCAGCAGGAGATTCAACCCCGGCACATCGGGACAGAACCGGAAAGAAAGGTTGTCGGATATGCAAAGAGTCATCTGGAAGGAGGGAAAAAACCGGCCCAGTTTCTGACCAAGTCCCTGGGGAAGAAGACGGCATCGGGAAAAGTACTCCCCTGCCGATTCAAACTTCCCCTGATCCATCTCCAGACACCCCGCCATAAAATAAGCATCGGTGAGCTGAGGTTCCATGGAAATGGCCCGGTGGATTTTTTCCATGGCTCCTTGGAAGTCGCCAAAAAACATCGAATAGACCGCTCCTGCCAGAGCCTTATCAGGAGCCTTCCTCACCAGCTTGCTGACAAAACCTCCCGCCAGACGGCGGGTCCCCACCGGTTCCAAAAACTGAACCCTGGGAACCATCCCTCCAAAGGACGAAACCAGGTGACGTTGATAATAAAGCCCCGTCCGGGCATCATTTACCGGCCCGGATCCTTCCTCGTTCTTCATCTGCCGGGAAAGGGATCCAACGCCCCGGGCCGCCATACGTCCCACAACGCTCAGACCATCCTTGAATGAATCCACATAATCCCTGCTCATATGCAAAAACCTCCCCGGGCTGATTTAATGCCGGGCTGGACTGTCAAACCGCAATTCGTATTTCGTCCCATGCCCGACTAAGCTTTCACCCTTGCTTCCGACATAGTTTTCATCCGATGGACCGCTTCATCAATCCTGTCATCGGGTAGGGTCAAAGATATGCGGAAATAACCTTCGCCATGCTTTCCGAAACCGACTCCCGGAGTCACCAGCACTCCGGTTCGATTCAGAAGATCCCCGGCAAACTCCATGGAGGGCATTCCCCCGGGAGTGGGCGCCCAGATATAAAAGGTGGCCGGAGATTTTTCCGCAGAAATTCCCAGGGAATCAAGCCCCAGAATCATCCGATCCATCCTGCTGCGATAAACCTGTCGCATATCCCGGACAAACTCATCCCCCTGATTCAGGGCAACAGCAGATGCCTCCTGAATCGCAGTGAAGGTCCCCGAATCGATATTCTTCTTTATTGTCCCCAGAGCATTTATTACATGGCGATTCCCCACCAGGGCACCGGTACGCCAGCCGGTCATGTTATAGGGTTTTGACAGAGAGAAAAACTCCACCGCCACATCCTTTGCTCCCTCCAGGGAGAGTATCGACGGAGGAGGAGAGTTTTCGTCATAATAAATCTCTGAGTATGCATTGTCAGAACAGATAATGATGTCATATTTACGGGCAAAGGCCACCGCATCCCGGTAAAAATCCAAATCAGCTGTGGCTGCGGTGGGGTTGTTGGGGTAATTCAGGAACATCATTTTTGCCTGCCGGGCAACATCATCAGGTATTCTGGAAAAATCAGGCAGAAAGCCATTCCTGGCCAGGAGGGGCATAAAATGGACTTGGGCTCCGGCAAAGAGAGCTCCAGTGAAATATACAGGGTACCCGGGATCCGGCGACAGCAGAATATCCCCCGGGTCCAGAACCGAAAGAGAAATATGGGCAATCCCCTCTTTTGAACCCAGAAGGGCCAGAACCTCAGAATCCGCCTCCAGAGCGACAGAAAAACGGCGCCGGTAAAAACCCGCCACAGCCTCCTTGAACAGGGAGATCCCGTCATAGGGAGGATAACAGTGATGTTGAGGCTTATTGACTGCTTCCTTCATAGCCTCTACCACAAGGGGAGCGCTGGGAGAATCGGGATCCCCCACGCCCAGGCTTATCACATCAACTCCCTGTTTTATTTTCTCCCCTTTCATCCGGTCAAGCTCTGCAAAAAGGTAAGGGGGGATCATATCAAGTCGTTTGGAAAATTTCATCAAGGAACCTCCACAGTTAAAATGAATCAGGGGACACCGCATTTTCAGCGGGACAGGCTTAATCACAGGCCCCCTTGCGGATAGCCTACCAGCGGATGATATGGAAATGGTCAAACCATATGGTGTTTTCCCTCTGGGGAGTCAAATCCACAAAGGCAACCCACTTGTGAAAATCGTTGGGGGGGATTTTCCCTTTGATGTTCATATGCATCTTGATGTCGTCAAAGCTGATCCTGTGCTGTTCCCATTCGGTCCCTACTCGAAAGGTCTTGTACATAAGCTCATCATTGGATTCTCGTTTTATCTGGATAGCATAGGTGGTAGGTTTCTCTGCTTTCATATAAAACGAAACCGTTGACAAGCTTTCCATCACGATGTTATCACAATAAAAGCCGGGTTTTCCCTTGGATGGCTCAGGGTATGAATACTTCAGAGAACCCCATCCCACCGCCTTTTCTTCGTAATCGATCTCCATAGTCCCGTTGCCCTCGATTAACGGCTGCCAGCCGATATGGGCAAGGTCAAACTTGACGGTCTGTTCCATTGCACTGATGCTGATGGGGAAAGCCCCTCCCATAAGGGCGATTATCAGGGCGATTGTCCCGATAATTACCAGGAAAATAAATATTGAATTCACTATTGATCTGAATTTTTCCACAAATCCCACCTCTTGTCCTGATAGATTTTATCCTTATGTATAATTATGATATGATGCAGGAAAATCCTTCTGACTCCGCCGATGAAGGGTTTTAAGCGACATTCAAAGAACACATCTTAACAGCTGTAAGGCAGGAGGACCAATTGAACAAAAACTTTTTCGCCACCACGCCGATTTATTACCCCGACGGTTTACCCGGCATCCAGACTGCATATTCCGCTGTCCTTGCCGACTGCATGTCCAGATATCACCGTCTTCTCAGGGAAAATGTCCTGATGCTCACCGGAACCGATGAACATGGAGTCAACATCCAGAAAGCCGCAGAAGCCCACCACAGGATCCCCCAGGATTTTGTTGACCAGACATCAGAAAACTTCCGCCTGACATTTCGAAAGCTCCGTATCCGGGAAGACAGCTTTGTCCGCACCAGCAGTGAAGAACATATCCGGGTGGTGGAAGATGTCTTCCGGACCCTGGAAAAGTCAGATCATCTCTACAAGGGCCAATACAAGGGAAACTACTGTATAAGCTGTGAGAGCTTCTGGCCTGACAGCCTGATTTCCCGGGGACGTTGTCCCAAGCCCCGATGCATGGGACAGGTGGAAAAAGTCCGGGAAGAAGGTTATTTTTTCCGACTGTCAGACTTCACAGATCCCCTGCGGGAACAAATCCGGAACAATCCCGAATTTGTCTGGCCGGATCGCCACAGAAACACACTCCTGGAAACCATAGGCGATGGGATAAAGGATCTTTGTATAACCCGGCGAGGGCTGATATGGGGAATCCCTGTTCCCGACGACCCGGAATTCACCATATATGTATGGTTTGATGCCCTGCTGGGATACCTAACTGGCGCCGGATACGGCAACGATGATTTTACACATCTCTGGCCCCCGACAGTTCAGGTAATCCGGGAAGACATCCTGACATTCCACGGAATAATCTGGCCCGCCATCTGCATGGCTCTGAGAATTCCCACACCCCGGAAACTTCTGGTCCATGGAAACATCCTGATTAACGGCAAATACTGTCCCTCCCACCAGCGAGGCCCGCTAAACCTGTCGGAGATACTGGACATATACGGTGCTGATGCCCTGCGGTATTTTTTCCTTCGCCAGAGTCCCACCGGCAACGATCTGGATGTCAATCTCCCATCCCTGGAAAAAAGGCTCAAACGGGATCTGGCCAATGACCTGGGGAACCTCTTCCAGAGATCCATCAGTATGATAGAAAAGTATTACAATTGCCATGTGCCGGACCCTTCCCGGCATTCTGCCCCCGAGAGAAACCTTGAACGAATTTTTCGCCAGGTAAAAAACGAATATAAGAAATCCATGGATTCCATGAAAATCCGGGAAGCCCTCATCAGCCTCTGGGACCTGGTGGACGGCCTGAACCGCTACATTCAGAACAACCAGCCCTGGAAAGAAGAAAATCCAAGCCGTCTGGCTACTGTCATATACAATGTTGCCGACTACTTGAGGATCATATCCCTGATGCTCCGGCCCACATTGCCGGGAACCGCAAAAAAAATGTGGCGGGCCCTGGGTTTTTCATCGGACATGGATACCCTCTGGTTTGACTCGGTAAGCCCCGGGCGATTCCCCAAGGGTCAGAAGGTTCACCCCATAAAACCTCTTTTTCCGAAAGTTGAAATCAGCGAGAATCATGATTGAATATATTGACACCCATGCCCATCTGGACCCTAAAAGCTGTCCCGATGCCGGAGCTGCCATCGAGGAAGCCCGCCGGGCAGGGGTTCGATGGATCGTGGTGCCGGGGATTGATCCGGAAACCTCACGACAGGGAGCACAACTGGCAGAAAAGCATCCCGGGGTCTGTTTTGCACCGGGAATCCATTGCCACGAGGCATCCCGTTTCTCAGAAGATGACCTCCCTGAGATAAGCTCACTTCTTTGCCATCCCAAGGCCGTTGCCCTGGGGGAAGTGGGCCTTGACTATCACTATGATTTCACTCCGCCACCGGTGCAGAGGGAACTCCTCAATGCCCAGATGGATCTTGCCAGAAAAACAGGCAAGCCATTGATTCTTCATTGCCGGAAGGCAGAAGAGGATCTCTGGCGAATGATTAAATCATACCAGGGGAAACTCCGGGGAGTGGTTCATTGTTACACTGGAACCCCTTACTGGGCAACAAAGTTCGTGGAGGAAGGATTCCACATCGGCTTTACCGGGATTATCACCTTCAGGAAAGCTGGAGAAATCCGGGAAGCACTGAAGGCAGTGCCCCAGGATCGCATTCTCACGGAAACCGACTCGCCCTATATGACGCCGGTCCCCCACCGGGGAAAGAAAAACAGCCCGGCTCTGCTTCCTCTGATAGCGGAAGAAGCCGCACGGATCAAGAGAAGCACCATCCAAAAGATGGCACCGGTTTTTTTAAGGAATGCTTCTGAATGTTTCAATCTTGATTTGAAAGAAGATATTTTGAAGAATACCGACAGTTGAACGATACCATAATTCCGGAATAGAGCCGAAAAAGATTCCGCAGGAGTGATTATTTTGAAAATAAACTACATACTCTCAATATGTCTTGTCATTACAGGCTTGCTGATGATGCCCGGCATCGCCTTTTGCGATGATCCCGCCCATGAAAAAAGCGATGAAAAACCTCTTTCTCTTATGGGAGAAGTGGCCGAAGACATGCTTCTTGAACCGGGAGTGGGTCTGGGCAGAGCAAAATTCGGGGATACCATACAACAGGTGGAGGAGATAATGGGCCGGGGCGAACTGACACCTCAGCCCACAGGTTTTGACGGAGTTCAGACCATTCAACTGGATTACCCCCAGAAGGGAGTCCTGTTTCAGTTCAACAACAGCCGTCTTACAATAATTACCGTGAACAGTCCGGGATATGCCACCAAAGACGGAATCCAGGTGGGAGTTGATGTGGGAGAAGTAATAAGATTCCTCGGCACAAATTATCAGATGAAAAGATCCCTTCTGGATCATTCCCCCACCGAGGAGGAATCATACGAACTTTTCTATGAGCTGGTATCAGTGAAGGTGCGGGGAAGACTTGTGGAAGAAATCCGCATCAGGACAAAGAAAACCTTTAAATAAACACCTGGGAATCTACACAAACAGATACAGGGGGAGTTTTTAATATGCCGGAAATACTAATCGGAGCGGAAATACTCAACAACATAGACACGGCACTGCAAAAGGAATATATCACCACAAACGGAATGGGGGGATACGCTTCATCAACCCTGGCGGGATGCAACACCCGACGGTATCATGGACTTCTGGTCTGCTCCTGTCCCGGCGGTGACCGGACGGTATTCCTGTCAAAGCTGGAAGAGTCCATCACCCTGAATCAGAAGCAGTATTACCTTTCCACCAACAAGTACACCGAGAATTACACCCACCCCAGGGGTTTCATTCATCTGCGAAAATACCAGCAGGCACCCTTCCCCCGGTTTATTTTCAGCATAAAGGATCTTGTCATCGAAAAAGAAATTTTCATGCCATACGGGATTGACGCAGTGGTAATCCGTTATAAAATTTTTGGCGGAGGCAGTGATAAATTCACCTTCAACATAAATCCCCTGCTGTCTTTCAAAGATTTCCACTATCTCCAGAAGGAAAACCCATCTTTTGACACCACATGCACTTATGACAATGAAACCCTCACACTGAAGCCTTACCCCGACAAGCCTCCCCTGTCGATACAGGCGCCGGGAATGCATTTCCGGGATGTTGGTAACTGGTATAAGAATTTCTACTATGAAGCAGAAAGGGATCGGGGCCTTGATTTCATAGGAGATCTATATAACCCAGGCTATTTTTACTCTGATCAGGTGAATCATTTTGAACTGGATCTTGTCGCCTGCACCCAAAAAACAGTTTCCATGGATGCGAAGGAAGAATACCGCAAAGCCATAAACCGCACAGAACAACTTATCGATACCGCCCAGGCCGACCCCGGGGACTTTCAGGAAAAATCCCTGATACTGGCTTCCGACATGCATTGTGTGTCCAGCATAAATTCCCACGGCACAAGGAATAACACCATTGTGGCAGGATACCACTGGTTCGGCGACTGGGGAAGGGACACCTTCATCAGCCTTCCGGGGCTGACCCTTTGCACCCGCAGGTTTGAAGAAGCCCGTAATATCTTCCGGAACTTTGCAGAAAAAGAAATTGACGGAATCATCCCCAACCGGTTTGGGGACATGGGCACAGAACCGGCCTATAATACCGTGGATGCTTCTCTGTGGTTCATCAATTCTGTCTATCACTACCTTGAAGCCACCGGCGACAGTAACTTCGTGAAAGATTGCCTGGGAAAAACCCTTGTTTCCATCATTGACCATTACCGTCGAGGGACCCGCTACGGCATTGAGATGGACGAAGACGGGCTGATAACTGCCGGGATGGAAGGGATGCAGCTTACATGGATGGATGCCCGGGTTGACAACTGGGTGGTGACTCCCCGCATTGGCAAGGCCGTTGAGATAAACGCTCTTTGGTATAATGCTCTTTGTATAATGGCCGGCATTGCAGAAAACACGGACACCGGCAAAACCCCGGCAGAATACCGGGACCTGGCGGACAGAGCTAAAAAATCCTTCAATGAAAAGTTCTGGTCACCAAGAGAAGGCTATCTTTATGATTACATCAGCAGTGAAAGCCCTGATAAATCCCTGCGTCCAAACCAGCTCTTCGCCATCAGCCTGCCCCACCCGGTCCTTGATGAAAGCAGATGGATGCCGGTGGTAACTGAAGTATTCAATCATCTGTATATACCAACAGGAATCCGCAGTCTGGATCCCCGCAACCCCCTTTACCGGGGTTTTTACTCGGGAAGCCCCCGGGATCGGGACAGCGCATATCATATGGGAGTGGCTTGGGGCTGGCTTCTGGGGCCTTTCATCGAGGCATATCTCAAGGCTCTTGGTTACTCTGATGTAGCCCTTGAGAGAGCCTGCACAATGATGGATCTGTGGGCCGGGGATCTTTTAAACGGCGGGCTGAACACCATGTCGGAAATATATGACGGCGATGAACCTTATTCTGGCCGGGGATGCATATCTCAGGCTTGGTCTGTGGCTGAAGCCCTGAGAATCAAAAAGCTCATTAAAACTCTATTGAAAGACAACACCTGTTCCAACAGGAAACCTCATCATATCAAGGCCAGTTAAATCAGCCTCAGGAGAAGAATATCCCTGTAGCGGTTTTTATTTTATTCCACAGTTGCCGGGGAGATCGAATCTTGAGAACTTCTCCCATAATATAGCCGGGTCTTTGATAAAATTTTCGATAAATATCCCCCAGGATTTGTTCCAGCTGGGCCGGTGTGAAATAGCTGGCCCATATCGGCGGGACAAAATCCGGATCAGGCCGGCTCACAAAAACATCCCACAGAGCCGGGTCGATGATCCCTTCTTCCACTGCCTGTTCGTATATGGCAGTACCGGGATAGGGAGTAAGGATGCCAAACAGGGCATAATCCGGGGATAATTCCATGGCAAACATCAGGGTTTTTTCAATATCCTCCGGGGTCTTTTCGTGGGGGCAGCCAATCATAAAATATGCCATGGACTCAAGCCCCGCCTGACGAATCCATTTAAACACCTGACGAACCTTACCGGTGGTGATCCCCTTGCCCAGAACTTCCATCCCCTCATCAGTGCCGGTTTCAACCCCCAGCTGAACCCGCCGGCATCCTGCCTTTTTTGCCCACTGCAACTGCTCCTGATCCACCAGATCAACCCGTCCCCGGTAATTCCAGCGGATTTTTATCTCCCGGCGAACTATCTCCCGGCAAATTTCAATTACCCGGGCACCGTCCAGATTGAAAGTGTCATCCACTATGTAAACTTCATCAATCCCCAGTCGCAGGCATGTTTCCATTTCATCGGCCACCTTCTGAGGGCTTCTGGCTCGAAAAGGAGGCCCGGGAGTTGAGCAGAACCGGCATTTGAAAGGACACCCCCGGCTGGTGGACATCGCCGAAAGGATCCCACCTTCACCGGCAGACTGATAATAGCTGTCCAGCTTCAGCAACTGTCGCCGGGGAATGGGAATGCTATCCAGATCCATCACAGGCTTTGCACTGGAAGTTTGGATGATGTTCCCCGAGGCATTCTTCAGAGTCAGACCATCAATCTTGGACAAGAACTCCATGTCCATTCCGTGATGATCCACAACCTCCATCAGTTTGACAAAGACTCTTTCTCCTTCACCGGACACTACCAGATCCACCCAGGGGAACCGGGCAGACTGACGGGGAAAGGCAGTAGCATGAGCACCGCCCCATATAATAATGCCATCGGGGTTTTCCTCCCGGAAGGATCGGGACAGGAATACCATATCAACAAGGTTCTGAGTATGACCGGTCATACCCAGAATCCGGGGGCTGAATCTTCGAAGTTTTTCAAGAACTTCAGTATGGTTCATACCCATGGCGGCAGAATCAATAATCTCCACCTGGTGGCGGGAATACCGGGACAAAGCCCCTTCGAGATAAAGTAATCCCAGGGGAGGCAACGCCCCTGACGGAAGGCTGATTTTCCGGGGGATTTCGCTGAATATTCTGTTTTTATCCGGTGGATTGACAAGGGCTATCTTCAAATCCTTCTCCCATGACAGTCAGGTTTAAATCACTATACAACAAAATTGAATCCGGGACAAGAGGGTTTGTCCGGTGCAACTGGCTGATTGAATATATGGCCGGAATAAACTCCGTTAACTAATGTTTATTACAATAATCATCCCGTAATGAATCAACAGGTATGCTCCGGCCCAGTTGCGGAAGGCTTCCCCCTGTTTTTTCCGTGGTGTCAGAGCATACCGGCCCCCGGAAACTGCCGGTATCATAACCGCCAGAAGAAAAATTACCCACCAAAGGCTTCCAGTCTGGAGATTCAGGGTTCTCACCGTCAGAATCCATGCCGGGATGATATTGAAAAGAATCAATAAAAAACTGCCCCATCCCCCCAGCCTGGCGGAATAAGAATCCCCCGAGGATGGTTCCTCATCAGTGCCGTAAGTTTTACGGGCAAACTCGAAAAGATTAAACATGAACCAGTTGCCAAGGCAGAACCATGCAAAAACAGGAGTAATTGAAGTAAAAGGCATCCCTGTCGCAAGACTGAAGATTAACAGCCCCAGAAAAAAAGCAGAAAATGTATGAGTGATGGCATAAAGCTCCCGCCGGGGGCGAAGCCAGGAACCCGCGAAAAACTCAAATCGCATCAGCAGGGTGAACCCGAGAACCATTAGGTATGAAACTGCCACTTCAAGCCCTGAGAGAATTGCAATAGTTGTTTCCAAGGCAATAATCACCGCCGATGCCCAATTTGCCTCAGTAACGCTGATAAGCCCCCGGGGAAGGGGTCTTTCGGGATTAAACTCCCCGTCGAACTGGTAATCCTTTATCTCGTCAAAAATACGCATGTGAAAGAAAATCAACAGAATCAACAACGGCCCGGCAACAATAATCCGCCAGAGAAAAGATTCCCCCTCAATACAGGATCCTTTTTGAAAGGTCAGAAGATTCCCGAAGTAAAACAACAGGATCATAGGCAAATGAGATAGCAGAGAAAACCGCTCCCGGACAAACTGATGCCAGCGCAAAAAGAAGGGCCTCACAGTGAGCCTTCCTCCAGCAGGCCTGCCTGCATAAGATTTTTCCGGAGGGTTTCATATTCAACCTTGCTGTGATGCCGGGGATCCATGGGGATATGGTCAAAGGCTATCACATGGTCAAAAACAATCCCTCGATTCTGCAGTTCACCACGGACAACCTCAATTAATGAATTAATATCACTGATATTTTTCTCCGGCTTCACCACTGCCACTGCCATCTCTCCCAGCCTCTGACAGGGCATCCCCAGGTAAGCTGCCTGGCTGACTCCAGGGAGGCTTTTTATTGTTTCCTCGGCTTCCACAGGAAAAAGAACCTCCCCGCCACGCCGAATGGCGTTATGAACCCGGCCTGCCATCCACAGGTTGTTATCTTTGTCCTCCCAGACTACATCCCCGGTACGATGCCATACCTGCCCCTTAGAATCCAGGATCTTGTTGACTTCTGTGGCACCGGGGTTGTTGTAGTATGATCGGCACACATGAAGCCCGGAAACCACTAACTCGCCGGGTTCTCCCTTCTTCACCAGCAGAGGGCTCCAGCCCTCTACGGGCAAGGCGACAGGCCCCCTGGTAATCCTGATTATGTGATAATCAAGGGAATCCACCACAGGCCCCAGCAGAACTCCCTGTTCAGATTCATCACCACATGGGCCGGGAATACTGGATGCTTCAATACAGGCAATGGGTTCCACCTCGGTGGAACCATACAACACCACAATCTCACCGTCGGGGATGCACTTTCGAAACATGTCCAGAACATGCCTTCCCATGGGCGCGCCTCCGGTCACCACCCGCCGAAGGTTTGGAAGAATGATATTCTCATCCCGGCAATAACTGGCCAAACCTCTGATCATTGACGGGGACAGGGTTGCAGTGGTAGCGCCGGTGGATTGAAGCTGTTGTGTCAGCAACCGGGGATCATCAACCGAGGGCCTGCCGATGTCCACCGCCGGTATCACCGTATCAATACCGCCGGCAAGGTTGTTCAATGAAAATATGGGAAACGCCGGCAGGTCCACATCGGTTTCATCATAGGGGATAACTCTCTTCAGGGCCATATGCTGACAACTGAGGAAACCATGAGTTCTGTCAGCGCCCCGGGGCATTCCTGAACTGCCGGTGGTAAAGGTGACCAGGGCAGTTTCATCACCGGTGACCCCCTGTATATCACAGGGGATTCCTGATCCGCCCAGCTGTTCAAGGGAAATCTGGTAATCCTGCCGGTGGGAGCCCGCCACAACCTTCACAGGGATGGAATCCAACAGAGGCACCTGACGGCACAGGTCAAAGGCATCTTCAAAGGTGATGATCCCCGCCGGGGAAATAAGCCGGGCACACTCCCCCAACATATCCCGCCGTGCCCAAGAATCCAGAAACACAGCCCTGGCGCCAATCATCATGACCCCTGCCAGAGCTTGGTAAAGGGCCAGGGACATGGGCAGAAAGATTATGACGCAATCCCCCCGTTTAATTCCCAGCTTTCCAAGTCCACCGCCGGTGAATTCAATTGTCCGGTAGAATTCCTCAAAGGTAATAAAATCATGGGGCATATCCCCGGCGGAAGGAACTGCAGATGGCCACCGGAACGCCCTTTTACCGGGATGTTGCCGGGTGTTTCTGGCCAGGTAACTTACAACATTGTTTTTTACATGTTCACCGTCATAAAAACCGATGGCTCTGTTTATGAGTCCCATTGATTCTTCTGATAAAATCCCCATCAAAGCTTCATTCCTTTACTCAACATTTCCTGAATCTCATTCATGTCCGGAGTCCGGTGAAAAACTACTCCCTCCCGGGGGTTATCCCGGCCAGCAATTTTTGCTTGATCCCTTATCATTTCCAGAGCTTCCGCCAGGGCTGGCCCTTCGTGCCGGGCCGAGAGCATGGGAATATCCATATACCCGGCCACACCATCCATGGGCAACTGCTTTGTCAGGATTATTCTTCCGTCATCGGGCCGGGAGTTCATCCAGTGAATGGAAAACCCCACCGGCTCACCCCTTGCCCAGGCCCGCAGGTCACAGAATACTCCCCGCTCCCGGGGCAGAATTCCATGGTGGATGTTGATACAGCCAATTTTCGGAATTTTCAGAATTCTTTTTCGATAAATCTGCCGGGTTCGAAGGTTCACAAGCAGGTCAGGTTCAAGCCGGGCAATTTCACCAGCCACCGATTCATGATTGATGGATTTTCTCACCAGTGCCGGGATGCCCAGCCTTCGAAACAGCTTCAGCCGGGGATCTCCCGTCATATGAACAAGAGTATTTGCCGTCAGGGCGCCGCCGATGCCCCGGACACCCCGGGCCGTCAGGCCCAGTCCCTGCAGGAAAAGCCCCGGGCCATGGGTCTTCAGAAACAACCCGGCGACGATTTTTATGCTTTTCGACAGCTTACCCCTTTCCAGGAGATATTCGAAAAGGCCCAGGTAGTTATCCTTCAGGTAAGTCACCGTTGATGTGACAAGAATAATCCTCAAGAAACCCTCCATCAAGGCTGTCACAGAAATGCCAGAATCAGCAGGGATGCCAGGGTGGAAGAAACTCCCTGGCGGGCCCAGTGATAGAGGCTCATGGAAAACCCTGTTCTCCGGGGATGAGTGGAAAAATATACCAACACTGCAGTTGTTATCGCCAGGAATCCCGGCAACAGACCCCACAAATCCAGAGGATTTTTCCCATACAGGAGAACAAAGGGAAGTACAATCAAGGCCCAGCCCTTTATTGAAGGCAATAAAACAAGGGCCGGCGAAGAAGAGTCAGGCCGGTGGTGATATGTCCAGGCCATACCGATAATGGCCAGGTGAGCTGCATAAGAAACCACATACGGGAAAAGGTATTCTGACCGTCCGGTGATGGAGGACATGAAAAGCCAGAAAAGACCGGGGAATGTGACCGCAGCCACCCCCGCCACGGTATGGATTCCCCGATCCTTCTCGGGAATGGGAAAAATCAGAAAATGTGTTATCATCAATGTCAGGGGCGCATAAAGATAAGGCCACCCTCCCACAGACCAGGTCACCGAGAGAGTCAGGGCAGCCCCCAGAAGAGCCGCATCATTCAGGGTCGTTCGCCGGCGAAGGGCCAGGGATAGAATCAAAACGGCAACGGTAACCCCCAGGCGCAGGGTGAGGGGAGCAACCCCCAGGGGCATGAAACTGTGCAGAAGCACATACCCCCCCACAGGGATAAACACATTATCCAGCCCCAGCCAGGCTATTCCTTCCAGCATCATCACCAGCAGTCCCAGGTTTACGGCTATGAGCAGGGATTCGGCCCGTCCCGTATCTGTATATAGAAGCAGTGGAACATGAGCGCTGAGAAAGGCGGTGATAAAAAAGGCCAGGGACCCCTCCACGCTTTTTTTGCCCTCTGCAGTGGAATAGGAAGTAAATCCGTAACGGATCCCCACCAGGGCGGAAATTCCATCGGCAAGGGTCAGGATCAGTATGGGGATGCAATAAAGAACCGGCCTGTGACGGGCAAGATAAAACAGAACTGTTACCGACAGGGGAAAAACCAGCCCGCCGTATGAGTGGCGGTTGACTCCGTCGATAACTCCTCCCAGATGCCGGTTCACAGGGCCAAGGTAACGGCAGGCCAGAAGAAACCCGGTGGAGATAATCCCCAGCACCAGAACCGGCCAGAAATCTTCAAAGAGCCAGGGGAATCCAAGGGTCACAATCCCCATAGTAATGTGAAGAATTTTCCGCAACAGCTCAGGATGAGGTGAACAGCGCCGACGAAAAAATGAAAGCCCGAAGACTGCACCGGAAAGAATCAAGCTGATCAGCAGTATTCCCGTCCAGGGGTTCACTGAATTATGTCCTCAATGACTATGTCGCCGTAGAAGAAAGCTCGATCCTTCCTGCGAAGCTCAAGGGACAAATCTTTGTCAGGTTCCAGCATCCGGGCCATGGAATCAGGCCTTCGGCGGGGTACCATCATATTCCAGTACATAAGTCGTCCTCCGGGTGCGCCCTTCTGGACTATCTTTTCCAGGATCCGGTGATAGTTTTCCCTGGACATGTACTCAAAGATGTCACTGAGGTTGAAGCGATTGATGTATTTATTCTGTGCAATTTCAAGATAATCTTCCAGAGATGCCAGATGCCACTCAACACGATCAAGGCGTTTCTGGATCAAATCATAATTTTCTTTGAGATATGGATAAGGCAAGGCCAAAAGATGGGTTCCGTTGAGAATATATTGAAGATAGGGATTAAACCTGGGCAGAAGCATAGTCAGAGCATACTGGGTTCTGTCAAAGAGGGCCTTTGAAAGTCCCGGCCCGCTGTAACGGAAAAATGATCGCTCCCTCCCCAGAAGACTCATAACCGGCCTGGAGAAGAATATGTCAAACACCACCTGCCAGGCCCAGGTGTTCCATTTTTCCTTGTAAAACACCTGCAACTCCTCAAGGGTGCGGATGTTGAAAAGATGGTTGATGTTATCCTGAGTCTGGATCAGGGGAAGAATTTTTTCCCGGAAAATCTTAAAATAATTTTCAAACTTTCCCCCATTGATAAACCCCGACTGGATAATCCCCGGCTTCTTGTTCCAGAAACTGCGGGCATCATCGGAAAGCTCCGGTTTACACATCTTATAGAGTTCCATGCGTCGGGAGCTGGGGCGGGATCCTGCCAACTCCAGATACTGGGAATTATCAAGACGCTTAAAGGCGGCAAGTTTTAATTCAAAAAGATACAGCTGTGTGGGGTTTACATCAAGAGCAATAACCCTGGCAGGGTCCTTAGTGAGAAGGGCCAAGGTGTTCTCCCCGCCCGATGCAATGGAAACCACCACGTCATTTTTCTGTACCTGCAGGCCTTCAACCAGGACATCTGCATCTTCCCAGCACTGGGAATAGTTGATTTCACTGAAATTCGCATGTTGTGAAACTTCTGCCACAATACCACTCCCAATTTGTGCAAATAAAATATTAATTTTACATTAAGGCATAAAAAACCTTTATCATATCACACAAGTCTTGTTTATCGACACAGAGTACTGACCATGTTACTGCTGTTTTGTTTCTTTACAGCGGGATTGTTGAATTGCCAACGAACCTGTCGTTACAGCTTATACAACTCCGTCGGTTTTCGGCGACATAATGCTGTCCAGTTGCTCAATCAGTTGATTCGGGCCGAAAGGCTTTGGAAGAAAAACCTCGGCCCCGGCATTGAGGGATTGTTCGGTAATGTCATGGTCTGTTATTGAAGATGTTACAAGTACGGGAATATTTCTGAAACGATCATCATGCTTCAAAAGCCTGCATAGAGCCAGGCCTGATACAGTGGGAAGAATAATATCCAGAACAATGACATCCGGAGGGGCATCCATCACCGCCAGATAAAAATCGAGGCCGTCGGTAAAAAAAGTAGTATCAAACCTGGGATGATCACTAAATACCGCCCGCAGAAGTTCCAACTGCATCGGGAAGTCCTCGGCTATATAAAGTCTTGTCCTGCTCATTCTTCCTCCTTGTCATCCCGGCGATACCGGCAATACCGGGCCGGGATAGCCCTCTGCCATGTCAAGTCCATACTCAGCTTTCCAGGACTGTGAAAAGCTGCATGAAGGGAAGGGCCAGGGACAGGATAATCACTGCAATAAACAACCCCACCACGATCATGATGGCCGGCTCCAGCAGACTTGTTAATGCCCTGAGAGAAATCTCCACCTGGGTTTCATAAAAACCAGCCAGTTCCTTCAGCATTACATCCAGTGAACCGGTTTCTTCTCCCACCGTCATCATGCTCACCGCCATAGGGGTGAACAAATCTGAGCGCCCGATGGCCTGGCTGATGGAATCACCTTCACTAAGATTTTTCAGGGAATTCTTGAGATGTTCCTCCATGACCAGGTTGCCGATACTCCCTGCGGTGAGATCCATGGCCTGAAGAATAGGCACGCCGGCTCCGTAGAGAGTTCCCAGAGTCCGGGCAAAACGGGCTATTGCAAGTTTCTTGATGAGAGGGCCGATGACCCTCATTTCCAGCTTGAACCGATCAAAAGCATAAGCCCCCCGGGGAGTCTGCAGGATCTTGTAGGCTATGAACCCCAGCAGTATCAGCCCCAGAAGAACCCAGTGCCAACTGAGCTGCATAAAACGGCCAACCCCCAGAATAATCCTGGTCAGGAATGGAAGCTCCGTAGAGAAGCCTTCATAGACATCAATAACCACGGGTATTCCATAAGCCATGATAAATCCCATTACCAGAAGGGCAAAGGTGAGAGTCATCACCGGATAGTAGAGCTGTCCGATTATTTTTCTTCGCAATATTTCCTGTTGTTCGATATATTTTGCCAGTCGCAGGAGAATCCCCGGAAGCTCACCGCCTCCTTCTCCCGCCTGCACCATGGAATAATACAGCTTGTCAAAAACCCCGGGGAATTCTTTTATGCACTCGGAAAGACTCTTTCCCGAGTTAATGCCGGAATCCAGCTCCAGGGCCACCTGTCGCAAAGACGGGCTTTCCACATCTGTTGCCAGAATATTCAAAGCCTTGCTCAACAGAATACCCGCCTTGAGCATGGAACCCAGCTCCTGGGTAAACAGCAGTAATTCCTCACCGCTTACCCTCAGCTTCTCTCTGCGAGTCTTCATCTGATTCAAATTAGTCACCGTCAGGTTTTTTTCCGAGAGAACTTTCAGGGCAAAACTGCGGTTCTCTGCCTCCAGGGTACCAGACGAGCGATTCCCCTTATCATCAAGGGCCGTAAAAACATACTGCGCCATGGGAATTCCTCCAATCTCCATTTTCTATAAGTATAATCTAATAAACAGTATATCCTGATTATTAGTTTCTATGAAGATAAATATTTCAGTCGATGATTGTCAACTGTCGATGGTTGTAAAGCTGATTACCTCCTCAAGACTGGTAATCCCCAAAAAGAATTTATCCATAAGGCTCTTTTTCAGGGAAACAAATCCATCGGCTTCAGCCATTTCCCTGATTTTTTCTGCGGTGACTCCTTCCCGATTGAGTCGGCGCATGGCAGGGGTAATCTCGATGAGTTCAACAATGGCTTCTCTTCCCCGATACCCCAGGTTGGAACAGGCATTGCACCCCACCGGCTCAAAAAGCGTTGCATTTCGGGGAATCCCATCAGACCCCAGAAAGCTCAAATCACTGTCGCTATAGCTGGCCTGTTTCTTGCACCTGGGACACAGCTTCCTGACCAGACGCTGTGCCAGGACACCGTTGAGGGAAGTGAGCACCAGATATGGCGCAATCCCCATATCAATAAGGCGTGTAACTGCAGTAGAGGCATCATTGGTATGCAGGGTGGAAAAGACAAGATGTCCTGTGAGAGATGATCTGACTGCAATTTCCGCAGTTTCAAGATCCCGAATCTCCCCCACCATGATTACATCGGGATCGTGCCTCAGGATGGCCCGCAACCCTGCAGCGAAGGTGAAACCGATGGCAGAATGAACCTGAATCTGAGATACTCCCACCAACTGATACTCCACCGGGTCTTCGATGGTTATGAGCTTTCGTTTTGATGACTTGATGGACTTGAGGGTCGCATAAAGGGTTGTGGACTTGCCGGAACCTGTAGGCCCTGTCACCAGAAAAATCCCGAAAGGCCGGCTTACAATCCGGCGATAATCTTTTAGCATATCAGAAGAGAAACCCAGGTCATCAAGCTCCTGTCCCCGACTCTGGGTATCCAGAACCCGAATAACAACACCTTCGCCGTGAATATTCGGAATGACGGAAACCCGCAGGTCAAATTTTCTCCCATCCACCACAAATGAAGTCCGCCCATCCTGGGGCAGTCGCTTTTCTGCCACATCCATTTCAGAAATAATCTTGATACGGGTCACCACAGAACGTATCAGATGGAACGGCGGAGGAGGGAACTCGTGGAGAACCCCGTCCACCCGGTATCGCAGGATGGCCCTGTTCTCATAGGGTTCAATATGAATATCGCTGGCGTTCATATTGATTCCCTGGGAAATCAGATAATTGACCAGCTTGATAGCTGGGGCTTCCTGATCCTGAAGATGAATATCCTCTTCTTTTTCTTTTTTTCCCCTGCGGGTTCCCGTTTTCTTCTGATCTGCGAAGGTATCCATCTTCTGGGCAACCTGCTCCTGGGAGAGAAAGAAACGGTTAATGCCTGCCTCAATATCGGGCCTGGTGGCAAGAACCGGTTCGATGGACAATCCTGTAAGATGTCTTAGATAATCAAGGGTTCCCAGATTGTCCTGATCCCACAGGGCGCAGTATAGTCGATCTTCAATGCGGAACAGGGGCATTATCATAAAACGGCGGGCCACTTCTTCGCTGATCAGGGACAGGGTTTCCACATCGGGATGATAATGTTCAAGCTCAACAAAGGGGATTCGCCACAGGGCTGACAGCTTCATCAAAAGCTGTCGGGAATCCAGAAGGTTCTCCTCTAACAGGAAATCAACGGGGTCCTGCCCTTCCCTTTTTTTGGCTACAACCTTCTCAAAGTCTTCCTGATCCAGCATGTCCTTGAGAAGTTCCAGAGAAACTGCCATTTTTCAAACTCCCCTCCCGTTGTGGGTTCACAGTATTATTCACCGCAGGGTAAGACCCACGGCAATTTTGTAAAGACAAGGCTCCTGTTTTATGTTCCTGTTTATCTTTCTGATTTTAGACCATGAGTCGATTTCAACAGGCACTCCCATCTTTTCCTCCAGGATCCGATCCAGGTTCATCATCCGGCTGTTTCCACCGGAAAAATAAATCCGGGAGAGAGGCTCCGTCACCTGGGGAAAACTGGATTTAAAATAGCTCCATGATTTGTGAATCTCATCAAGCCACCTCACGATGAAAGGCTCCAGAGTGGCATCCCTTTTAATTGCATCGTAGCTGATCTTGTATTCCTCGGCCTCGTCCCAGGAAGACTGAAAAGCCATCTGAAATGCATAAGTAAAATCACCTCCGGCAATGTTGAATTCCCTCGAATAATATGGATAGCCATTTATCAGCACAGCAACAAGGGTCAGGCGAAACCCGCTGTGAACCAGCATCACCGGAGCATCTCCCGCGTCTGGGTGATTCCAGCGAAACTCCCGGACAAGAGGAAGTATCGGGGTTTCCAGGCTTTTCACCTTGAAACCGCAATCCGTTATTAAATTGATATACTCTTCCAGGCTGTCCTGATGGGCAGCCGCCGCAAATACCGCAGTCTTGTTTTTTTTATCACCCAAGGGAGGTACCAAGAGAAAGTCCAGCTTTATCTTCTCTGCTGGGAAGGGGATATTTTTCATGGCTTTGGCTTCTACTGCCAGGGGAATTTCCTTTTTGCTCAGAGCTGGAAACTCAAGATACTGATTCACTGTCCCTTCCCCCTGTATCGATGAACAGATTTCCAGTGGATTCCCGGCATATTTCTTCATCAGTCCCCGGGAAAGCTCTCTGAACTTGTCCCTTAGTTCATTCTTGTGGATCTTTTCATTCCGGGAGGTTCTTTCAGGCACCAGCCTGGTGTGAAGAAGACCGGCAATGCGATTGGTGCCTTTTTCCACCATAGCACACTTGAGATTTTCAGTGCCAAGATCAAACCCCATCTCAACATGACGAAGGGTAATGGATCGTTCCAGGTAATTCTCACTGAAATTTTCAACGAAACTGTTGAGTTGACTTAAAAGATTCTTCAACCATTTCACTTCCCTTAAATATGAAAAACAATTTACTTCGTTTACTTGCCCCAAAGAGGCCAGATTCAATTTCGAGAAAAAAACTCCGGATCCTGTAATCTTTTTCCCTGTCAAGTATCAACCGGCAGATTACCTCTCCCGAGGAGATGACCGCGAACCATTAGGAGGACATTATTGTTATTTATCAGGAATAATGAAATATACTACTTCTGACTTCAGGAGGATAACGACCCCAATGGAAACTGTGATGCCCTTCAACCCTGTCAGGGAGGAGTTCTGCCGGGAAAGCAGGCCCGACGACTGCGTAATAGTCATATTCGGCGCATCGGGGGATCTGACCCGGAGAAAACTCATCCCTGCTCTTTTCAGCCTTTTCCGGCGAGGATTGATGCCCCGCAGATTTTACATCATCGGTTCTGCCCGCACTGTCCTGGGAGATGAATCATTCCGGGAGATCCAGAGAGAATCTATGAACAAGCCCTCCTGGGATCAGAATCCCCAGATGCTGCAGGATTTCCTGGCCCACCTGTATTATGTGCCGGGGGAATATGACAACCCCATGCTGTACCAGGCTCTCTCCCAAAGGATCAGGGAAATTCAAGGGGAGTCAACCCCCATTGACAACCATATCTACTATCTCTCCACCCCTCCTGCAGTCTATTGCACCATCATAACCCATCTTTCGGAATCGGGGCTTACCGATGAAGAAGATCGGGAATGCACCTGTTCCAGGGTTGTCATCGAAAAGCCCTTCGGCAGTGACCTTGCCAGCGCGGATTCTCTCAACCGCCGGCTTCTGACAAAACTTCACGAGAAACAGATATACCGGATTGATCATTACCTGGGCAAGGAAACAGTGCAGAACATACTTATGTTCCGTTTCGCCAATGCCATATTCGAGCCGGTTTGGGACCGCCGTTACATCGACAATGTCCAGATAACCGCTGCTGAACATCTGGGCATTGAACATCGGGGAGGCTATTTTGAACAGGCGGGACTTCTCCGGGACATGTTCCAGAACCATATGCTTCAGTTGCTGTCCCTGGTGGCCATGGAACCCCCCACCTCTTTTTTCGGCGAGAGAATCCGGGATGAAAAAGTGAAATTGCTCCGATCAATAAAACCCTTTGCTGTATATGACCTGAACCGGTGGGTAATCCGTGGACAATACGGGGCAGGCTCTGTTGATGGATTCCCCGTTATCCCGTATCAGGAAGAAAAAAAAGTTTCCCCGGATTCGACAATGGAAACCTTTGTGGCCATGAAGATTCTTATCGACAACTGGCGATGGCAGGGAGTCCCTTTTTATCTCCGCTCAGGAAAAAGGCTTCCCCGGAAAGTCACCCAGATTGCCATAACCTTCAAACAGGTGCCCCACTCCATGTTCACACCGCTTTCCCCGGGGGATTTGCATCGAAATGTTCTGGTTCTGGATGTTCAGCCCAGTGAAGGGGTATCCCTGACCATACAGGCCAAGCAACCGGGAGCCAAGATGTGCATGAGTTCCCTGACCATGGATTTTAAATATCGGAATGTATTCCCCGTGGCTATTCCCGATGCCTATGAAAGACTTCTGCTGGATGTCATGCTGGGGGATCAGTCCCTGTTCATCCGTGAAGATGGAATGCACCAGGCCTGGCAACTGATAACCCCCATTCTTGATGCATGGCATGGAAGCGATGCGGAATTGTATCCCCTGCATCCCTATGAGGCCGGATCCTGGGGGCCTGCAGAATCAGAGAACCTTCTGGGCCGGGATCAGCGCTCCTGGAGAATACCATAAGGAGATGTTTTGATGGACAATAAATTCAGGTGTTTT
>CAYNGH010000006.1:0-47173 GCA_964396845.1 uncultured bacterium
GAACCTTGTAGCCCCGATACTGCAGGTGCCGGCGGAGAAGATCCTCAAAGGCGTATGCCCGGAAGTTGCCAATGTGGGCATAGTCATAAACTGTAGGCCCGCAGGTATAAAGACCCGCCCGGCCTTTCTTTATTGAAATGAACTCTTCTTTTTTCCTGGTAAGGCTGTTGAAAAACCTGATAGCCAAATCGATACACTCCTTCTGAACTTTTCCCTGCCCGTCAACGGCAGGCATTCACATATTCTACTCCTCTCTTCCCTATCCTTTGTTTTTTGCCCGCCAACCCTCTATGCATGGAAGTGAATCTATTTGTGTTCGGTTAATGCCAGAAGCCTGATCACGTCAAGCCTCAGCAGTCAGGATTGGGGTTTCGAAACGCATTGTCCTCCTGCCTCAGGGGAGCGACAGGAAGCCCCCAAGATTCCGATGCCCTATGCTCCGGACGTGCCAGGGACGGCACATCCCGGAGGGAAAAGAATCTGGGAGGCGACATGGAGCACAACCACAGAGGCATATTGCTTAACCGAACACCAATGGAAGGGAATGTTATGGTAACTTAATGGAATCCTGTTGTAAACATATGGTTGCAATGTTATAATTATAATGTAACAAAAATGTGGAATTAGACATTATATCGGGAGTTGATAGCATGGCAAAAAAAGGGTTCGCCTTGGCTGTTGTGATCATGATTACATTCATCATGATGGTCATGTTGTTCGGGGTGATGGCCATGTCCCAGAACAGCATCCTGCTGGTGGGGAATCATCAGTTCCGGGCGGCTTCGTTGTACGCCGCGGAAGCCGGAGTTGCCAGGGCTATCTATGAGCTGGAAAGTGACCCGTATTACGACAACAGCAGTGCTGCCCCCATATCGGAAATGCTTCGCCAGAGCCAGGGAAGATACTCCGTCACCATCGACAATCCCAATGTTGCAGGAATTGTGGGGCCTTACCAGAAAGTTACCATACACTCCACAGGCATAGCAGGGAACTTCCGACGAAACCTTCAGGTGGAAGTCCGGCGAAGCTCCGGATCATACAACGCTCTTTCCAACGAAGGCCCCATCCTGCTGGATCGGAACATCTACATCAACGGCCTCACCAGCATTACCAACCCCAAGATGGACACGGGAAACATGCACACCAACTACGACGGCACCATAGCCATCGACGCCACGGCAACTGCAGACATCGAACTAACCGGCCTTGCCAGCGCCATGGGAGGCATTACCAACAGAATCGACCCTTACCACATAGATCCAACCAAGTACACCATTCATATTCAGGATCTGGACAAAGACGCCCTTTTGAACCAGGCATTCCCGGAAACCACCATCCCGCCGTCGGGAGTGGTTTCCCAGAACACCTATATCGACAAGAACATGATCGTCAACGGACTGCTGACTCTGGAGAACGGGGCCATCCTGCATGTTGACGGCGATATGGAGCTGATGAACGGCGTGGTGGGCAAGGGATCCATCATCGTGGAAGGCAAGTGCATCATCAAAGGAGCCGCCAATGTGGAAGCGGACAACCTCGATGGAGTTGTCATCTATTCCAACGGCGACATGTTTCTCTGCAGCGCCACATCAGGCCCTGATGCCGACGGCGATATGGTTTATACCGGCGATGACCCCGTAGCGGATTTCTTCGCCCGGATGCCCCATGACGCGCCCATGTATATTGCCAACAACCTGCCAGACAGCGCTCCTCGGGGAATCGGGTTTTTCCGATGGTACAACGAAAATATCGGCAGTGGAGTGCCGGATTTCGTCAAATGGCGGGACGGGGACCCGGAAAACCCGGTGTCATATCCGGGACTGCCCAACAATATCAAGACCTGGCTGGATGATACCCCAGAAGTGGTGACATATCTGGAACAATGGTACTACGGCAACTGAGGATGTGAATAATTGAAAAGAACTCTTCTTGAGAAAAAAATATCAAACATCTTCAATGGAACGGTTTTTCTTCTGGTTGCCCTGATTATTATTACTTGTGGTTGCAAGAGCAGTAAACGGAGTAGCTCCCCCCCTCCACCTGCGGTTTACACTGTTAACACAACAGTCAACCCGGTGGGAATGTCGGCAAACGACTATATCGAGATGTTCTTCAACGATCCCGGGAACCCATTGTTGTATCTGGTGGTTCCCGAGTATGTCTATTTCCAGGGGCTGGTTTACTCCAAAGGCCATATCAAAACCATGGGGCCTATGCGGGTTATGGGAGGAGTCTTCTGCACCAAGGATGATGCCGGCGCTGAGAAACAAGTGTCCCTGGAAAGCGGCGCCATGCTTACCACTATTCCCGAGTACCAGCAACAGAGGTTAATCCCCCCAAAAAACCGTTTCCGGGTGGTCAACTGGGCGGAAGTGGGAGCAGAACCCACCAGAGGCAAGGCTGTTCCTTGATAATTTTCAATCAAACTACCGGGGTGAGAAAATGAAAATCTCTACTAAAAAATTAAATTTGGCAGTGCTCATCACACTTCTTATTGTAGCGCCGTTCATATCTTCATATGGTTGTGAGAACCCCAATACCGGAAGGGATGTCAGTTGCTGGGTATATGGAAGGAATGAGCTGGGTGAGGCTCTTGGACGTGACTGTTGGGGAACCGGCACAGCTATCGATCCGGAAAATCCTCTGTACTCCGAATATACCCCGGAAACATCTTATATAGTGTCAACAACCGTCACTCCCCAGGGCATGTCCCCCAATGACTATATCGAGATGTTCTTCAACGACCCCGGCAATCCCATTCTATATCTTGTGGTTCCCCAGTATGTATATTTTCAGGGCCTGGTTTACGCCAAGGGACAGATCAAGACTATGGGGCCTATCCGGGTCATGGGGGGGGTATTCTGCACAAAGGATTCCACCGGCGCAGGGAAGCCGGTGTCCATGGAGGGGGGGGCCATGATTACCACCATCCCCGAGTATCAACAGCAGAAGCTGATCCCCCCAAAAAACCGTTTCCATGTGGTCAACTGGGCGGAAGTGGGAGCAGAACCCACCAGAGGCAAAGCTATTCCCTGAGTCGGGGAGCGGAAATTTTATAATGCTCTTTTACATCCGGGATTATTTCACCCTGTAGGGTATGCAGTCCCGGATGTTGTATTTATCGGCCCGGTGCTCTTGAGTCCAGGTGCCGTCAGGTTGACGGGTGAAGGTAATCTTCAGAAGGATGGTGGGGCGATCTCCCGATGAAAAGATAAAATTCCCCAGGCTGTATGCGATAACTTTGCCTTTGTATGTATCGATGGATCGGGTCACGTGGGGATGATGGCCGATGATGCAGTCGGCGCCGTTATCGATGAGTTTCTCTGCGATAACCCGCTGGTAAGGCTCCAGTTTACTGCTTCCTTCTTCTCCCCAGTGGAGGGATACCACCACAATTTCCGCTCCCTGACGGCGGGCTTCTTTGATACTGTTGATGATGCTGTTCATATCAGCATCGGTATGGGGATATGATATTCCAGCAATCCCCGGATAATCCTGGCCTCCGGCAGCCAGACGGGGGACAATTTCCGAGTAGGACACGAAGCCCACCTTCACGCCGTTTCCCGTGACAATCACCGGAGATCGGGCCTCGTGGATGTTTTTTCCGGCCCCGCTGTATTTGATATTATACTGATCCAGAAGCCTTATCGTATCCAGAAGGCCCTGGGAGCGATAATCCATCATATGATTGTTGGCAAGGCTCACCACATTGAAACCGGTTTCTGCAAAGAGCTTTGCCGATTCCACCGGTGAACGGAGAACATAATCCCTCCGGGCCTTTATGGATTCCATAGATTTGCCGGCGGTCATGGTGGTATATGAGGTGATGGGAGATTCCAGATTGCAAAAGGCAAGGTGACAGTCGGATAAATCCTTGCGGATTTGCCTGATGGCTTCAGGATCTGCATCAATTAACATTTTGGGGTAAACATCCCCGGCAAAGGCAATGCTGACCTTTGCAGTTCTTTCAGTGTCAGCCCCTGAAGCAAATAATGAGGCCATGGCCATAAGGACACACAACAATTTTATCATAATCAATCACCTCGCAAAAAAAGTTCGCCCGGCAAATAGACTTATCCTCCGGCCCCGGGGAATATGCCGGGCTTATCATAACCCTCTTGTTTTGAAGCAAATGGGTTTAAATTATTTCAATTTAATATAATACTTTTGTATAAACAGTTTTTAGTATTATTAATGATGAAAGAATTACGCATGAGGTAGTATAATCGGTTTACCGGTTAATCCGGTAACGCAGGAAGCGTTCACACTATCCCCAAGCCGCGTTGCTCTAATTTTTACAGGGAATCGAAGGGTTCCCATTTTTTTTGGCCCTGTTTTGTGGGGATTCTTTATTTGACAGGATTGTTACAGTATCATATAATATGACCAGGTCACAGGACTTTTTTTATTTTCTGGGGGTATTATGTGCAGAGCTGTTTTTTTTCCGGTGGATTCATTGTTTTTTTCCACAGCCCAGGGACAGGATGCCGAGTCTTTGGAATTGCTGGGTGGAGTTGACATCAGGATAATCATATCAATTGTCACCCTGATTGTTGCAGTGATTATCGCCCGACTCATTCATTATCTCATCCGGGAAAAATTTATGAAATACGCCCAGACCACCGATGACCAGCTGGACAATATGCTGGCAAAGGCTGTGGATGGCCCGGTTGTTGTGCTGGTGTATCTTGTGGCTTTTTATATTGTCATTGCCGTTCTGGATCCCGCCGACTACAAGGTTATATTGAACAAGGCCATATACTCCCTGATTGCTGTTGACGTATGCTGGCTGATGTTCCGACTGGTGGATGCCATCACCGGGTATCTGACCCTGAGATACAAGGACAAGAACAAGACTCTGGCCGGCTCCCTGTTTCCAATGATCCGCAATACCGCCAAGTTTTTTCTGGCTTTTATCACTTTCATCCTGATTGTTCAGGACCTGGGTTATTCGGTGTCCAGCCTTCTGGCAGGTCTTGGCATTGGCGGTCTTGCCGTGGCCCTGGCAGCCAAGGATACCCTGGCCAACATATTCGGTTCGATTACAATCTTTCTGGATAAACCCTTTCTGGTGGGGGACTGGATAATCTCCGGGGGAACCGAGGGAGTAGTGGAAGACATCAGCTTTCGATGCACCCGGATCCGCACCTTTGACCGCACCCTTGTATCGATTCCCAATTCTGTTATTGCCAACCAGACCATCGAGAATGTATCCCGCCGTCCCCAGCGACGCATATCCACCACCATCGGAGTGACATATTCGTGCGGATACCGGAAGCTGAAAATGGCGGTGGACAGGATCAGGCAAATCATCCTGGATCATCCTCACACTCAGAAAGAAGGAGTATTTGTATATTTTTCCCAGTTTGATCAGTCATCCCTGGGGATATTCCTGTATTTCTTTGTGGACACTGCCAACTGGGATCTGTTCATGCAATACCGTCAGGAGCTGTTTTTATCGTTCATGGAAGCCTTTGAAGAGTTAGGAGTCAGCTTTGCCTTCCCCAGCCGATCAGTTTACCTGGAAAACATGAACAAAACCCCGGCAGTACCCGGATCAGACCAGTAGCACCCGCCGGGGCGTTCTTCATAATGTATGAAAAGATTCAGTAGGATTCCCGGAATATGTATATATCTCCTTCGAGAGAATAAGACTTGACTTCGAAGCCCAGCTTGAGAGTTCTGTTTTTTCTGCCCTCTTCAACAGCATTCAGGGACAGGGACATGCCGTCGGTATGGGGGGCGAACCCATCGGGGACGGTCAGGTTCACGGGAATATCCAGTATGTTCTCAGATCCAGGCTTGAGATTTCTTGCCTTGACACTTTCCACCCCGTATCTCACTCCCACATCATCGGTAATGCCAAGCCCCACAATCACTTCCGATGCAGTGGTATTTCCAATGTTTTCGATGGTGGCCAGTATTCTTATATCCCCGGTGTTTGTCTTAAATATTGAGTAGTTCTTGATTCTCACCCTCAGAAGGGAATCCCCCGAGGCGACAGGAGCCGTGGCATCATGGGGTTCAATCCTGAACACTTCCGACAGGTAGCAGTAATACATGAGGTTGTACCGGGAGGCCCGGTGACTGGGTATGTCATCAAAACTCTGGATGATTTTCATGGAAGCCTGCTGTCCCGACACATGACGGATTCGGGCCAGCCCCAGAAGATTATTTTCAAAAAAGATAAAAAAGGTATCTCCCTTTTCAACGGATGCTTCCTTTGGAAACCGCACATCCAGAAAATCCCTGGACTGAAATCCCAGAATTCTGGGATTGTTGAGGTTTCTGTTATTTTCCGGGACCGTGTCGGGCACCACAGGAAAAGTGTCACTGACGATGGATACGCTCATCAGCTTCTTGTCCCGGTAGATCATCATTTTTACTGGAATTCCCGGTGGCTTGTCAATTTTCTGCATCAGGTCCGCGATGGTCATATATTTGGTAGATTCGCCATACACCTCGGTTATCTGATCCCCTATCTGCAGTTTATCCTGAGCTGGAGAACCCTTGAATATGCCGTCCACCAATATGTTTCCAGAATCCCGCCGGACAACAATGCCGATTCCCTGAAAATCAACGATCTTCTTGTCGTCACACCAGCCGTCGGAACCCAGAAGAAATAAGACAGTGACTGTTAGAATCAGGATTGATATGGTTCTTTTCATATTATCACCCATTTCATCTTTTCAGATTTGTATCCCGTGGAAAAACCCGGTAATGTTTATTCTTATAGAGAGAAAGGTCTTCTCCTTTCGATTCACTTACTGGAAAAGAACATGATAAAACTCCCCGGACATATTAGGGCCGTATAGGATGGAACCTTCCCGGGGGCGTTCCGGGATCATTCCTTCGTAGTTGGGACGGGTTTCCATAGAGCCGATAAGGCTTTCATCCCTGCCGGTGACCACAAACAGATATCCCCAGAGGTTGCGAAGCCTGATAAAATGATTGAAATCATCCCATCGAACCCCAGCCCCTTCAAAGGGACTTCTTCGCTGTTCCTTCAGCCATCGGCGGGGACGCATATCCCGGTCCAGGGCGCTGGTGGCCTCGAAAAAAAATGCCCCGCTGGGATCGTTCATATAAAGAAATTCCTCGTCATATCCCACAAGGAGAACCGCATGGCCGTCCCATTTACCGTATATGGCCAGAACTGGATTCCCTTCCCGGAGATTATCTTTTATCCATTGGATTATGGGATCCCGGAGGGTTACAAAAATTCTTTTCTGGGTAATAAGGCCATGGCGATTCTGGAGATACTTCTCCACAGAGCCATCCTCGGCAAAAGTGGACTTCCATGAAAAATAAGCTTCCTTGCGATCTTCCATCTTCATCTGCCGGGCGATTTCATCGGTATTCTCTGTCAGGCCGTAGCGGGACAACAACATTGCCGTGGAGTAGATTACGCACCAGTTGCTTCTTCCCCGCTGATTCTGGTTGAGATAGACCACTCCCGGCACTTCCACGGGTTTTGATTCTTCCGCTTCCACAGGCAGGCCCGGGAAAAGAAAAACCAGAACCAGAATTAAAACCATCAATTTTTTCCAGAACCTGTCCTCGGACATATATTCCTGCTCCCAAAAAATCCCGGACCAACCCCAATTAATACTGTAGCCTTCATTGCATCAATTATTCTCCGGGAGATGGCTTCTTCTCCTGCAGGTTCATCCTCCGGGCAAAAAGCGCAGCCCCTATTGCGCCGTTAAGTTGTGGATGGGGATGAACCAAAAGTTGCCCCGGCAGGACCTGCTCCAGAGCATGGATGATTCCGGGGTTTTTTGCAACACCACCGGTAATTACAAAGGGAGCTTCTCCCCTCAGCCCCCGCACCATGGAGGAAACCCGCCGGGCAATGGACAGAAACACCCCCGCGGCGATCTCATCCACAGGGGTACTCTGGGAGATGAGGGATACGATTTCCGATTCAATAAAGACAGTACAGGTGCTGGTGATGGAAGCCCTCCGGGAAGCCCCCACCGCCATTTCTGCCATCTTCTGGATGTCGGTTTCAAGGATCCTGGCCATGACCTCGATGAAACGGCCAGTCCCCGCGGCGCACTTGTCATTCATGGCAAAGTTTTGCACCTTCCCTCGGGAATCCACCAGGATCACCTTGGTATCCTGCCCCCCCATGTCGATGACTGTAGAAACACCTGGCAAACAGTGGACAACCCCTAAGGCATGAGCGGTAATCTCGGTGATGGCCCGGATCGCACCGCTTACCCGACGGCGACCATAGCCGGTGGCAACCATTGGCACCTGGCCGGAAACCCCCCGGTGTAACTGCTCATGACATGACCTTATAGTTTCAACCACCGATGCCCCGGTGGGAAGCACCGTTGATTCGATGATATTGCCCTGGGAATCAATGATAACACCGTCGGTGGTGGATGATCCCACATCGATTCCTCCGCTGTATGATGGCATTATGGCCATAAAGTATTCCTTTTTAATTCAGAAGGAGAAGATCAGCAATCTCAAAAGCAAGCTTTTTAATTTCGCAGGCCCTGGATAGGTGCCGGGATTCGTCCTCCCCGGCGGACAAACTTTGAGGAGCTGAAACGGTGAACAGGCATCACTGGCGCGCTTCCCAAAAGTCCGCCGTATTCCACCAGATCCCCTTCTTTTTTGCCGGGAATGGGCAGGATTCGAACTGCGGTGGTTTTGTTGTTGATTACCCCGATGGCCATCTCATCGGCGATGATCCCTGCTATGGTTTCCACGGGGGTATCTCCGGGGATGGCGATCATGTCCAGTCCCACAGAACAGACCGATGTCATGGCTTCTAATTTGTCCAGATGCAAGGAACCCCGCTGGACTGCCCGGATCATTCCCTGATCTTCGCTGACGGGGATGAAAGCTCCGGAAAGGCCTCCCACATAGGATGAAGCCATGGCTCCGCCTTTTTTCACTGCATCCACCAGCATTGCCAAAGCTGCGGTGGTGCCGTGGGTTCCGCAGGATTCCAGCCCCATGGCCTCCAGTATGTCTGCCACCGAATCCCCTTCTGCAGGGGTGGGGGCCAAAGACAGATCCACGATGCCGAATTCATACCCCAGTCGGCGGGAAACTTCCCGGCCCACCAGTTCTCCCATCCGGGTAATTTTAAAGGCGGTTTTCTTGATGGCCTCGGCAATCTCCCCCAGGCTTGCATCTCCCATCCGGGAAAGGACAGACCGGACAACTCCCGGCCCGGAAACGCCCACATTGATGGTGATTTCACCTTCTCCGAATCCGTGGAGTGCGCCGGCAATGAAGGGATTGTCCTCGGTGATGTTGGAAAAGACCACTAACTTGCAGCATCCGATGCCGTCCCGGTCTGCGGTGAGCCGGGCGGCGTCCATGTTTATCCCTGCTCTGGTGGAGGCGAGGCTCACTGATGAGCAGACCCGCTCTGTCTGGGAGAGGGCCTGGGGAATTGAATCCATCAGAGTCCGATCCCAGGGCTTGACTCCCTTATGGACAAAGGTGGAGAATCCCCCCAGATAATCTATGCCCACACAGGATGCCGCCTTGTCCAGGTGGTGGGCGATGGGTACAAAGGTGTCGGTCTGACAGCTGGAAGCCACATAGGCTATGGGAGTGACTGCAATCCGGCGGTTGGCGATGGGCAGGCCGTATTCCTTGGAAACTTCGTTTACCACTTCCACTAATCTTCCGGCTTTGTTGCAGATTTTATCGTAAATCTTCCGCCCTGTCACCTGACAGTCAGGATGGGCACAGTCCCCCAGGCTTATTCCCATGGTTACAGTGCGGATGTCCAGGTGTTCGTTTTCAATCATTCTGAGGGTTTCAAAGACCTCGTTGGAAGAAAACCACATGATATTATTGCCTTTCCTTGAAGTGTATGATTTGCATTAGATGCAGTTTCCCCGGCAGGTGTCATAAACCCTGTCCCGGTGAAAAATTTGACGAAAGGATACTTGCGGGGTAATGTCAAAAAGAAAGATGTAAAGAGAATTTTATTGACAGGATTTTTTGATGGCTGAGAAAAAACTGCGGCGCCGGGAGCTGGCAGGGCACCACCGGGCCAGAAGACTTCCCCGATGGTCGGTTGTTACTGCCGGTTACCTGCTGGTGGTGATTTTTCTTCTGATGGATTTGCAGGAAGGTGTTCAGCTGTCCTTTACGGCTCTTTATCTCATACCTGTGGCAGTTCTCACCTGGTATGCCGGACGATGGCATGGGTTCGCCGGAGCAGTTCTCTCGGGGGGCTGTTGGACAGTTTCGCAAATGGGGATGCCCATGAACTATTCTCATCCGGGAACCCTCTTTGCCGACGGGATCCTGATTCTGGCACTGTATATCACCTTCGGACAACTGCTGGCTCGAGTCAGAGAAGCCTCGGATATGGAACAGAAGTTTTCCCGCACTGATTCCCTCACAGGAATTGCCAACTCCAGAGCTTTCTTTGAACTGGCGGATCATGAGATTAAAAGAGCCCGTCGATACAAACATCCCCTGACAATTCTTTACATGGACCTGGACAACTTCCACGAGATAAACAATACTCGGGGGTTGAAGGAAGCCAACACTCTGCTTTTTACCGTTGCATACAATCTCAACAAGAACATCCGGGAAGTGGATACTCTGGCCCGTATTGGTGGCGATGAATTTGCCCTGCTCCTGCCCAACACTCCGGCAGAATCCGCCAGGGTGGTTTATGAGCGGATTATGGATAACATACGCCGGATTATGAAGGAAAACCAGTGGCCCGTCACCATGAGTATCGGCGTTGCAACCTTTGATGAACCTCCCGTTGATGCCGATGAACTGGTCAGGGCCGGAGATCGGCTGATGCAACAGGCCAAAGACCGGGGCGGTGACCAGGTGGCCACTGACACATCGGACAACCCCCCGGATGATAAAAAACCCGATGAGCAGAAATCTCACCGGGAGGGTGATGAATAACTCTCAGGAAACCTGCTTTTCCTGGGCTACGATTTCTTTTACCTTCATGAGCATGGTCAGGTTGGATCGTTCTAATTCCCCAAGGCGCATGGAAATATAAGCGATGGCTTCTTCCAGGTCGGGAATCATGACATATTCCAGGGCATTTACCCGGCGTCGGGTGGTTTCGATCTCTTCCGCCAGGAGTTGGGCGGATTTTTCCAGGTGAGCCAGCTCCATTAAAAGAGGAACCAGCTCGTCCAGAAGCTGAAGGGAATAGTCCATGTCCCCGGTGGTTTCAGTAAACCCGTATGAGAAAGGCTTCCCTTCCCGCTTTAAATTGAAGGTCGGCACTCGAACCCCCATGATGTTTTTTTCTTCTGTTTCCACCTGGACATTATAATCGCTGAAGGCCAGGGATTCCTTGAGGAATGCGGGGTTGATATAGGCGGTTCCCGCCAGGAAAACCGTCATGGCTCTGTGGAGTTTTTCTTCCACTTCTTCCCTGGCTTTCTTGGACTGGCGAAGAATCCCCATGAAACGTTGCATCAGTCCGTCCCGCTTTTCTTTTAAAAGCTTGTGGCCCCGGACTGCCATCTTCTGGTTCTTCTTCTTTTTCTGAAGCTCCATTCGGGTCGCCTTAACCTGTTGGCGCATATTGCATTCTCCTTACCGTGAATACCTGTTTTAGTTTTCCCTGGGCATATACTTGTTGATCATGTCATCCTTCAGACGTTTCAGTTCGCCCACAGGCAGGGCGGAAAGGAGTTTCCAGCCGATGGACAGGGTTTCCTCGATATTTCTGTCCTCGTTTTCTCCCTGGGTGACGAACTCGTCTTCGTAGCGGTCGGCAAAGCCGGCAAACTTGAGGTCTTCTTTGGTCAGGGCCGCCTCTCCCAGAATCGAAGCCAGCTCTTTGGCTTCCTTGCCCCGGGAATATGCGGCAAAAAGCTGGTTCAAAACCTGGGCATGATCCTCCCGGGTCTTTCCGTCGCCGATTCCCTTGTCCTTAAGCCGGGAGAGAGAAGGCAGAACATTGATAGGGGGATATATCCCCTTGCGGTGGAGATCCCGGGAAAGAATGGTCTGGCCTTCTGTGATGTAGCCTGTAAGGTCGGGAATGGGATGGGTTATGTCGTCCTCGGGCATGGTGAGGATGGGAATCTGAGTGATGGATCCTTCCTTGTTTTTGATTCTGCCGGCTCTCTCGTAAATTGTGGCAAGGTCGGTATATAGATAGCCGGGATAACCCCGCCGGCCGGGGATCTCTTTTCTGGCTGCAGATACTTCCCGTAGGGCTTCGCAGTAGTTGGTCATATCGGTGAGGATAACCAGCACGTGCATCCCCAGATCAAAGGCCATATACTCCGCCGCAGTCAGTGCCAGCCTCGGAGTTGCCACCCTTTCCACCGCGGGGTCATTGGCCAGGTTCAAAAACAGAACTGCCCTCTCGATGGCTCCTGTTCTCTTGAAGTCCCGGATGAAGAAATCCGCCTCTTCAAAGGTGATTCCCATAGCGGCAAAAACCACTGCAAAAGTTTCTTCCTGGTTTTTAACCGCCGCCTGCCGGGCAATCTGGGCTGCCAGCTTGGAATGGGGAAGCCCCGCGCCGGAGAAGATGGGCAGTTTCTGGCCCCGCACCAGGGTGTTCATTCCGTCGATGCTGGAAATGCCTGTCTGGATGAAGTCGTCGGGATAATCCCTGGCAAAGGGATTGATGGGTTCGCCGTTGACGTTCACCATCTTGTCAGGAATGATTTCCGGCCCGCCGTCGATGGGTCGGCCTGCTCCGGAAAAGACCCGTCCCAGAATATCCTGGGACACGGGCAACTCCATCACCTTACCCAGGAAACGAACCTTGCTCCCCTGAATATCAAGCCCCTGGGCCGATTCAAACAACTGAACCAGGGCCTTGTCGGTGGATATTTCCAGAACCTTGCCCCGGCGACGTTCGCCGTTGGTCAGCTGAATTTCCACTAACTCTTCATATTTTACATCGGTGATTTTTTCCACCACAATCAGGGGACCCACCACACCAGTGATGGTCTTGTATTCCTTTATCATATCTTAAGCCTCCACGGTGTTCTCTTCTTTTGCTTTTTCCACAAGGGCACTGACCTGATCCTTGAGATCCTTTTCCATCTGTTTAAGCCGGTCTTTTTGATTTTCTGGAATAAACTTGGCCCGGCCAATTTTCTCCCGGATGGGGATTTCCACCAGTTGATTGATGTCAACCCCGTTTTTGATGGCCCGTTCTCCCTCGTCGTAGAAGGAAAGAACCAGGTGCAGCAACAAATATTGCTTTTCGATGGATGTATAAGTATCGTCGTTGTCAAAGGCGTTCTGGTGGAGAAAATCCTCCCGGATGGACTTGGCGGTTTCCATCACCAGCCGTTCCCTTTTGGAGAGAGCTTCAATCCCCACCAGCCGGACGATTTCTTCCAGCTCCGCTTCTTCCTGCAGAATCCGCATGGATTTTCTTCGCAGGGCAGGCCAATCGGAAGATACCTCCTCGGCCATGTATTCATCCACAATGTCCGAGTAGAGAGAATAGCTGTTAAGCCAGGATATGGCAGGGAAATGCCGGGCATGGGCCAGTTTATACTCGAGGCTCCAGAATACCTTCACCACCCGCAGGGTATTCTGGGTCACCGGTTCCGACAAATCTCCCCCGGGAGGACTCACTGCGCCGATAACCGACAGAGCGCCTTCCCGTTCATCCCGGGATCCCTGGCATACCACCCGGCCCGCCCGCTCATAAAACGATGCGATACGAGTGCCAAGGTATGCCGGGTAGCCTTCCTCGCCGGGCATCTCCTCCAGACGGCCGGACATCTCCCGGAGAGCCTCCGCCCAGCGGGATGTGGAATCCCCCATGATAGCCACGGAATAGCCCATATCCCGGTAATATTCGGCAATGGTGATGCCGGTATAAACCGATGCTTCCCTGGCGGCCACAGGCATGTTGGAGGTGTTGGCGATGAGAACCGTCCGTTTCATCAGGGGTTCTCCGCTTTTTGGGTCCTTGAGGGATGGAAACTCGATGAGAACGTCGGTCATCTCATTGCCCCGTTCACCGCAACCCACAAAAACTACGATTTCTGCATCGGCCCATTTGGCCAGCTGGTGCTGGATGACGGTCTTTCCCGAGCCGAAAGGCCCCGGCACGCAGGCAGTGCCTCCCTTGGCGATGGGAAACAGGGCGTCAACCACCCTCTGCCCTGTAATCAGGGGCATTTGGGGACGAAGACGCTTTTTGTAGGGCCTGCCAATTCGAACCGGCCAGCGTTGAATCATGTTCACTTCTTTATCCCCGTCGTCGGTGGTGAGGATGCATATGGTATCTTCAATCTTTTTTCGACCACTCTCGATTTTTTTGACTTTCCCCCTGACACCGGGAGGCACCATTATCTTGTGGTTGATGAGGACAGTTTCCTGGACAGTGCCCAGAATATCTCCCTCTTCTACCATATCGCCGGTGTCCACGCTGGGTTTGAATTCCCACACCCTTTTGCGGTCAAGGCCCGGTACATCGATTCCCCTGGTGATAAAATCCCCTGCCACTTTCACTATTTGCTCCAGGGGACGCTGGATGCCGTCATAGATGGACTCGATAAGCCCCGGCCCCAGCTCAACGGTAAGGGGACGTTGGGTTGAATACACCGGCTCTCCCGGCCCCAGTCCTGCAGTGTCCTCGTAAACCTGAATATATGAATCGTCACCGTGGATTTCGATAATCTCACCGATCAATTTCATGTCGCTGACCCGGGCGACATCATACATCTTGGCATAGGGAATGCCCCGGGCCACCACCAGGGGGCCGGCTACTTTTACTATTCGGCCTGTATTTTCTGACATTTTATCCTCCATTTGGGTTGTTGACATTTTGTTTTATCACACTCCGCCGGGTATCAAAGCTTGGAAATGATGTCAGTCCCCGTTGCCCGGATGCTGACTCTTTTCATTCTTTCATATCCCACCTTTTCCATATGCCTGCCCAGGGGCAGAATTCCGATGGCGGGGAAGGGAGTGCGGTCGTATTCTCCCAGGGCTTCTTCCATCTGTGTCGCCAGGGATTCCGACAGGAAAATAACTGCATACCTGCCCGAGTTGAATATCTCTCTTAGTTTTTTTTCTGCAACTCCGGGGCTTACCATAAAGGTGTCAAATCCCACCGCCTTGAAAGCCAGGACAGAATCGCTTTCTCCTAATACTGCCAGTTTATACATAGGACAGATCCCTTTCAGTGCCAAACTCCATGGAGTTGGTTATATGGATAAAAAACTTTTTCAATAAATTCAGTTCATGTTCTTTGGCCAGCAGATAACCGATAAAGGGCTTGATGGAAAAAATCACATTCCGGACATCACCCAGCAAGGAAATGATATAGTTGCGGATGGATGTTTCCAGATCAGAATAAGAACTGGTCTTTTCCAGGGCTGTCAGGCCGTCGGTTATGACCTTGCGGTAAAGATAAAGGTCGGGGCATGCCACCAGGGAATCCAAACTCTCGCCCATAAGACCCTCCAGCACATCGCCGTCGATATATCCTCCCTCCAACAGGAAGCTCTCCAGGGGAAGCCCGGTTTTTTTGCACCGGATAAATATGATGATGTTCTTCAAATCAATCTGCTGGCGGACAAAATCCAGAAAGAAGCTGTCGCCCTGATCCTCTGAAACAGAAAGAAGCTCCCGGTAATATTCCCGATCCAGAGTGGAATCGATAAGGCGCAGTTCCTGGTTGGCCTTCATACGGCTTTCCATCACCTCGAACATATCAAAATCGATGGAAAGGGGTATCTCGTCATATTTGCCTGCAGTAAACAAAGACACCATCTCCTCCGGAGGGATTGTTCCCATGGGGGAAAGCTCCCTGGAATCCGGCTCCCGTTCAAGGAAATAAGACTTGAGAAGCATCTTGAGATTGTTGTAATCAAACTTTCGGAAAAACACATCAAAGAAGCCGTGGGTTTCCTCGGGGAGAATCTCGTAAAGCTCCTCCCTGGTTTTTATGGTTTCCGCTTCCACAATCTGGTTTATGTCCTGGCCGGCTTCCAGGTAATGGCCGTAACTGGTTTCCGACAGCATCCTGTTGAACTCCCGAAAACTATCCGCCACCCGGAATTGATCCAGCTGGGATTGGGTAAGAAGCCGGTTTTCCATAATGGCCAAAACTGCATTGGCAAAGGCATACTTTGACGGCTCGCCGATTACGGGGTAGTCCAGTTCATACATATTGGATTAACCCTTTCCAAACAAGGTTCCGATGATGTCCATCTCCAGCTCTTCCCTGACGGCGGCAAGAATGCTCTGGAAGGTCAGGTCCACCTCAACCCTGTCAGTGATCAGATAAAACCCGTGTTCGAATCCCCGGTTGTTTTCTGTCAGGATGAACTTTCCGGGAGTTTTCAGACTGCTGTTGATTTTGTCGATGAACTTCTCATCAACAAAATCTTTGTTGGCAAGGCCCACCATCAACCGGGTTTCCTCCCGGGGAGGATGGCAGGTGAGAATGTTGCGGGCAAAGGTCAGGAAGCGATCCTGGGAAAGCTCCTCAAGATGCCGGTGGGCTTCATCAAAGACCATCCGGAGCATCTCCTGTTTAACCGACAGGATCTTGTTCCTGCCCTCCACATTGGCAAGGGTCACAATATTCTGATACCGCTCCTGGGCAAGGCGATCCCCTTCTGCCTCCGCCTGTTTTATCAGCCGGGACAGATCTTTTTTCGCCCCGTCCAATATTTCCCCAGACTGGGTTTCCGCATGGGTGCGGATTTCCTGGGCTTCTTTCTCGGCATCTCTTATGATTTTTGCCTTGAGATCTGATAGTGACATTAGATAACTCCTCTATCTCCGTCAGGCCAGGTGATGAAGCAAAAACTGGCCCGTGGCAGTGCTGGTGACATTGATGCCCTGCAGAAGCAGAATGGTGGCGATAAGACCGATGACCGCGTAGGTCTCCACCATCGCGGCAAAGATAATGCCCTTGCCCACGTGTTCTTCCCCTGCCTTGGCCAGGATGTTAACCCCCGCAGCGGATACCTTGCCCTGGTAAATGCCCGATACCAGACCCCCGACGGCCACAGGAAGACATGCCGCAAAAATCAGCCATCCGGTGGTGGTGTCAAGCTCGGTTATCCTTTTTGCAGGATCCAGAAGGTTCAGCTTGTTGATAACCCAGATGCATCCCAGAAAACCATAAATACCCTGGGTACCCGGAAGTGCCTGCAGAACAATGGTCTTACCAAACTTGTCGGGATCCCTGGATATCAACCCCGATGCAGCCAGACCGGCGATTCCCACCCCTATGCTGGATCCGATACCGCCAAAAAATACTGCTATGGCTGCTCCAAAAAGAGCCCACATTAGTCCTGTCATAGTGTCAGTTCCTCCTTAAAAAGGTATGATAATTAAATTCCTTTAGTTGCTACCGTGTTGTATTTTGTCCTGATGGCAAAAGGTTCAAACCGCCGTCCACCGCCTTCGAAGAAATACGGGAAAAATTCCACATACTGAAGCCTGGCGGTGTGAACAAATGCCCCCAGAGTGCTTATGATGAGGTTGAAAGTATGCCCGAATACCAGTACAAATATGCTGAGTATCGGCGCAATCACTGGAATGGGGATAAGCTCCGACACCAGCCCCGCCAGCAGGTTGATCACCATGCCGATACCCCCGGTGGCAAGGCCCAGGGCCATCAGCCGGGAATATGAGAGAGTCGCTCCCAGGAAGTTGGTGATGGCATTGATCAGGGCCAGCAAAGAATCGGTGAGAGCTGCCCGCAGAAAAGTTACAATAAATGCTATGGCTTTCTGGGCGGGAGTCCCTGTGGGTCTGTACTCCATCATTACCTTGACAAAGTTGACAATCAGGAAACATCCCCCCGCGGTGAGGGCGGTTTTGGACAGAATGGTCTGCCACGGCTCGGGAAAGGTAGTGTTTAAAAGACCGCTCATAACCACTACCGGAGCGCCGCATCCAAAAAAGACCGCCTTTAAAATCTTGTCAATGGCAGTGTCCCTGTCTTTCTGCTCCAGGGCCAGCTTTGCCCCCAGAATAAACCCGTAAACCATCTGGATGATCCCCAGAAACAGAGTGAAGCTGAGAAACTGCAGGGCCTTTTCCCCCAGGTTGATGGAGTGTTTCTGGATGAATTCCGGCAGTTGCGAATATTCGATGCCCCAGAAGCCTCCCGACACAAACCCTGCAATGATGGTGATGACTGATCCGTAAAGCAGGACCCGCAGAAGCTTTGAGTCGCCGATAAACTTCATCAGCACCAGGGACAAAATGAGAAGCATCACCCCGTATCCTGCATCGGTGAGGCATATGGCGAAAAACAGCAGGAAGAATCCAAAAAGATACCCCGTGGGATCATATTCCCCGTATTTGGGAGTGCCATAAAGGCTGGTAACAAACTCCATGGGGGATATGAACTGAGGGTTGGCCATTTCCACAGGAACCCGGTCTTCTTTTTCGGGATTACTGCAATCCATGTGAAAATCCTTGGTGACTGATTCCACTGCTTCCTTCAGCCGGGGGATGTCCTGTTCTTTAACCCAGCCCTTGATGATAAAAGTGGAATGAGTTTCATACAGGTGTCCCTCTGCCTGCCTGCGGGCTCGGATGCTGATAAGGTAGTCATATACCAGCTTCACCCGATCCAGCCAGTCCGCCAGAAGGTTTGACTCCTCGGTGATTCCCTTTCGCTCCTTGCGGATTTCTTCAAGACGGCCATCGATATGTTCAAACTCTGACGCAACAGTCCCCCGGATGTTTAGGTCTTCTTCCCGGTAGTTATGGCCGACCAGGATTTTTTCAACAGGGGCTTCGATGCTCTTATGATATGCCAGGAAGAAATAATCCCGCTGGTTGAAGCTTTCTGCTATCTTGTAGATAGTATGAGCCGGGTCCAGCTCCACCAGCTCCATATGAAGGCTCTTGAACTGGGATTCTGCAACAGAGCCGATACGGGCCCTGACATGGAGAGTGTCTTTTATGGTGTCAAAAGAAATCTTCAGATTCCGATAAGGCTCCAGCCGGCCCCGCCGGGCCAGAAGCTCTGTTTCTTCTGATGAGAGTTCTTTTGATTTCTTGGTGAGTTTATATACTTCCCGGTATATGGACTTGAGGTTGAATTTTTTCTGTATGGACCTGAATTCATCGTAATCAACCTGGTTTTTTGCCTTTTCTATTTGTTGGGCAAGGGTCAGCTTTCTTTCGAATTTTTTCAGGTAATCGATAACATATTCCGCCTGGGAAATTTCCAGGTCGATTTCCTGGGTCAGGATCTCCTTTTCGCTGGTGGCTTCTTCTATCTCTTCCCGAAGATTACTCTCAATATGCATCAGCTCTGATGTCTGAAGTTTTTCCATCAGCTCTTCCCTGCATGAGCGGGGAGCAAAAAGATAGACTTTTTGAACATTACTGATTGCCATACTTGATTACCTTTCCAAAAACGACTGCCGCGGCTTCCATCAAGTTTTCCCTGGCTTCTTTTTCGACTTTTGCCGCCTTCTGTTTGGATGTTTCCTCGATCTCCTTCACTTTTTTCCGGGCCCGGGTTTCTGCCTCGGAAACCTTCACCCCGATGATTTCTTTTCTCTTCTTGTGGATGGTGTCAACAATCTCCGATGCCCTGTGGTGAGCGCTACGAATCTTCTCATTAGCGTCGTCCCGGGCCTTCTGGACAATCCGGCCTGCTTCCTGTTCTGCCTGGTTGATCTCATTCACCTTGTCAGCTATCAATTTAATCACCTTTTAACATATAATCTCAAGGGGGTGCCGGATACCGGCATCTCGTCACAACATTCTTCTATGAGAGGTTTTGGGATCCTGCCTGACACAGGATACAAAATAACCGGAATTCAATCATTTCCCGACTGCCGGGGCCTCAATCTTTCCCTTACTGATATTGACCGGGGAATCTTGCCACTGCTGGAAATTTGTTGTATTCTTATCAGGGGTAATATATTATGACTGACTGCAATGGGAAGCACACCACATTTCCGGGCCACCGGATTTCCCGTCGGCTGGGCTTGGTTCTGATTATTTTTATTCTGGGCTTTCTTGCAGGGTGCAGTCCTTCTTCCACCGATACTGCATCCAAAGCTCCTGCCCCGGCCCTGGAGCCTGCCGGGGACTTTGCCCGAAGGCAGTTGGAATATGACCGGCTGGTGAGGGATCTCCATTCCCTCAACCTGGTCAATGGTCTTCATTTATCCCGGGAACAAATGAGGCTGATGATCCCTCTGCTGGAGGAATCCGCCCGGCTGGAAGACGCGGTAAGGCAGGCAAAGGCTGAGGGTTATCCCCGCTTCAATGAAACCCTGTCGGATATCCGGGATCGTCTGGAGATTCACAACAGCATCACCGATCCTATGCAGAAAAGGCTGGATCAGGTCACCCTGGCCATCGACAGTGCCATCGCCCGGATGCGGGTTGGAAAGGACGAAATGGCCGGGCAGGTGTCGGGAATTCTCAACGAAAACCAGAGGCTCATGGTGGGGCTTTATGAACCCTGCATGGTGCCAACCCCCAATATCAGCAATCCTGAAAGAATAGGCGGAGTGGTTGACAGCGAAAAATTTGCCGCTGAGCTGTCGCGGTTGCGGAAAATGCCCCGGGATGAATACCTGAAAGAGCGGGAAAAGATTCTGTCGGAGAAGAAACTGAGAATGAAGGTTTTTAATACGGATCACCAGATCAATACAGTCATCGGTCTTATGGAGAAAGCCATGGATGCCTCCAGGGATCTGTCGGATCTTGAGTTTGAAATCCAGAAACACCAGCTGGCGGATATCCCCATGCCCCAGAATCCCAGGCCAGATATAAAGAAAGACTTTATAATTCACTACCTGCTGAATCCCTATCTGCTGGATGTTTACAGGCAAAGGCTGAACAATCCGGCATGGGAATAGTCGTCAGGAAGGAGAGAAAGTTATGAAAAAAAGTATTTTTGCCGGGTTGATCCTGCTTCTGTTTCTCTGGGCCGGGCCTCCCCCCGCCAGAGCAGAAACTTATACCGGCACCGGCATATATCCCGGTTTCCGTGACGGCTACATCACTGTCAGGGTTCTATATAACAACTCTCCCGCCTCCAGTGCCGGTGTCAGGGTGGGAGATCGGATACTTCTCATCAATGACAGAATGGACTTTATTCGGATGAATCCCCGCCAGATAGCGACTCTGCTGAACCCACCCCTGGGGAGCAGTGTCAAGATAACGGTAAAAAGAAACGGGGGCGTTAAGGATTTTATCGTGAAGTCTGCTTCTATGAACCTTGACGCTTCCACCCTGCCCGACAGCGATATTGGCCGGGGAAGAGTGGCGTCGGTGGGACATGGTTCCTTTTTTATCTCCAGTTTTACCGCCAGGGATCAGATCCGGGCCGACGATATGTTTTATGTGACCCATGGAAGCCGGATCCTGGGGACAGCCAATGCCCGGGGACTCAATGAGGGAAAGGTTATGATGAGATTCACGGGAGATGCGGACTCTCTCCGGGATCTGTCCCGGGCCACCTTGCTGTTTTATCAGCCGGCGGGATTTATCGGGGATTATTCCGACAAGCTCAAAAACCCCGCTCTGGATCTCCCTCCGGATCGGGGAGGGATAGCAGCATCCTCAAAACCGGGAATCCAGCCGGGAGAAGACAGGCTTGTTCAGGAATACAGCAACCGCAAGGATATGAAACAAGCCATCGGCAAAGTGGTGAGGCATGACCGCAAAAACAGGACCATCACCCTGGAGGTGGTTGTCGGGGCCACATCCCTGGCTGTGCCGGGCACATCCCCCAAGACTCAGGTGATAACCCGATATAAAAATATTACCGTTCACTATCAGGGGACCGTCCCTGTGGTCCCGAAAGTTCCTGTGGCCCGGATTTCCCAGAATCAGCGGATAAAGTATTTTTATCAGGAAAGAGGAGGAAAAACCTATGCAACTCTTCTGCAGATTATGGATTGAACCCGAAACAACTGCTCCCGCCACATGTTAACATTTTTGTAACAACCATGTCCCTTTACAGGGCGCCTCTTTGATGTTAGAATCAAAGTAAGACTGACAAAACAGGTATTGATGTTTCGGCATTCCATATCAGGAGGAATGAATATGGCTATAATTAATCCGGGAATGAACCCCATTTCGTCCCAGTTTACCGCCAAGGCGGTCAATGTGGCTTCCAAGGGCATGGCCACATTAAAAACCAACACCAAGGATGTGAAGGTTCGGGATGAACAGAAGGAATTAAACGATCTGGGGGATGATCAGGTTCAGCTTTCCAACGCGGGCAAACTGACTGCGGGCAAGCAGGCCATGCTGGCGGATCAGTCGGGTGCCACTGGGGAAACCGCCAAGAAGAAGCGCAAGGAATCCACCAAAGATGCCGGCGAGCTGAAGATGTTCGGCGATGCCGAGGAGGCAAAGAAAAAGGGCGAAGCCGCCAAAACCGTTTCTCAGGAAGAAACCTCCTCCGATGAGATTGAGCCGGCATCAAAAAGCAGGGTCAACCGGCTGATGAGTCAGGACCCCAGAGAAATAATGGAAAGAGAACCTGCGGTGCCGGAGCAGTTCCAGGTGGCCGCACAAAAGATGGTGGAAAATCAGATGGTAAACGATAAACCTACAAACAAGCTGACGGACATAAAGGACGTTCCCGACCCGGAGCTGGCCCTTCCTGCCCTGAAACCCCTGGACAATGTGGAGATTGCCGGCATCCACGATACCAACAACCGGCCCATCCCCATGCAGATGGATACCAGCGCCGACGCGGCCAGCTGACAAAGCTCAAATCATTACTTTAAATATGAAAAAGGCGGGGGCCAGCCCCCTGCCTTTTTGTTTTGAACTGAAATCATGGTTGTGGCTGATGAACAGCCTGCCCTTTGACAATCAGTATATATAATCGCTGTTGATGCTGGAATCGCTCAGGTTTGTGTGCATGTGCTGGTTGCTGTGGGCCACGTTTTCCCAGTTGTAGTTGCCATGCTGGGGAGCGGAATTCTGCCATATGGGGCCGTCGGAGTGAACGGTGAAATCGCCGTCCCTGCCGGGGATGTTGGTGTGGGATGTGTCGGTGTGATCCCCGTGCTGGTTGGTGTGGTAATCGGTCCCGGAGTTGTCGATATGATCATTGGTGTGTCCTGAGATGTTCCAGTCGGCATGAACATTTGTGTGGGAGCCGGGATCGTTGGTGTGGGTTCTGGCCAGCAGAAGGGGGACCTGCTCCTGATCTTTCATATCACGATACAGAAGCTCCAGATCAAAATCATGGATCACCGGGGTGGATTACTTCACCTGATTGGTAGTGACCTGATGCACCAGGGGTAGATTTGTGTTTTCCCCGGCGGTGGCCGGCGAGGAGCCGTTGAAGCTGAGCATTGCCATCAGAGCCACTCCCCCGGTAGCCATCTGCCGGCGGAAATTGCACAGCAGGCAATCCAGGCGGGTCCATATATCCGGGTTGTGCAACTCGATCTCAAAAAGCTCTCCCGGCCTGCAGTTCTTCTGATAGCCTGAGCTTCCCACCAGCTGTACCCTTGTGGCGGGCTGATCCGACATGGCCCAGGACAATCCCCACCAGGCTAATTCCATTTTCAGCCGGATGCTTTCTCCCATATACAGGGGGGTGTTTGCCGCTGATTTTCCGTTGCTGTCGTTTTTCAGGTTAACCGAGAACCTCATCCTGGATTTCCCCTCTCTGTTGTTGAGTGCTGTTAATATAGTTTTATGCAGGTTGAAAAAATTCCTTGGATAAAAATTTTAAATCAAATACAAAAATAAAACTCATTTTATATTATAGCACAATACTTGTTTTCAGGGGAGTTTAAATCAAAAAAAAACAAATCCGGGCCTTCGGGCCGGGTCGTTGTGGTTCTTTATTTAAGTGTTTTAGTATATATAATCGCTGTTGATGCTGGAGTCGCTCAGGTTTGTGTGCATGTGCTGGTTGCTGTGGGCTACGTTTTCCCAGTTGTAGTTGGCATGCTGGGGAGGAGAATTCTCCCAGATCATGCCGTCGTCGTGGGTGGTTACATCATCATCGGTTCCGGGAATGTCGCTGTGGGAGGTATTGATATGATCGCCATGGGCATCTGTGTGATACTGGATTCCTGTGGTGTTTGTGTGGGTGTTGATGTGTTCGGTAGTGCTTGTGTTGTCATGGCTGTTGGTGTGAGAACCGGCATCGTTGGTATGGGTTCTGGCCAGGAGAAGGGGTATGTTGGCATCGTTTTCCATCCCCCTGTACAGAAGTTCCAAATCAAAATCCCTGATTACCGGGGAGGATGATTTAACCAGGCTGGGGGTGACCCGGTGCACCAGAGGGGGATTTGTGTTTTCCCCGGCGGTGGCCGGCGATGTGCCGTTGAAGCTCAGCATTGCCATCAGAGCCATTCCTGTTGCGGTCAACTGCCGGCGCATATTGCAAAACAGGTAATCCAGCCGGGTTTGCATATCAGGATTATGAAGCTCCAGCTCAAAGAGATCCCCGGGGATGCTTTGTTTTCCAGGGTGGGAGTGTCCCACCAGCTGAACCCTTGTGGCAGGCTGATCCGACATGGCCCAGGAAAGTCCCCACCAGGCCAGCTCTATTTTCATGCGGATATTTTCTCCCATTGCCAGCGGGGGGCTTGTTGGCAATTTTCCGTTGCCGTTATTTTTCAGGTTGACCGAGAACCTCATTCTGTTTTCCTCTCTTGTGCAGTCTTCCGGGGTTTTTAATCTCCTGTTTCTCTGACATGCCGAATCCCGCCGGCCATATCATCAGGGACCGGCATCGGTGTGGGCGGTGTCCGAGTGGGGATGTGAGTCCGGCCAGTTGTTGTGATATGACCAGGTATCATTGTAACCGTCGTTATAACCACCACCATCCCAATGAATATCATCGTGCAAATCCACATGGCCGGGGGTGTTCTGGTGGCCGATATTGGTGTGGTCGCCGGGGACAATATTTGTGTGGGATGTACCCTCGTTGGCATGGACATCGTGGTGTCCGCCTTCGGTATCGTTTGTGTGGGTGTCAACGTTGCCGTTGTTGGTGTGGTCATTATGGCCAACATCGGAGTGGATAACATTGCTGTGATCTACATGGGGGATGTTGGTGTGGTTCACATGGGAGTTGTCTGAATGGTTCGAGTGATCCCCATGGGGTTCGAATAGGTTTTCGTGGGGATACTCCTGTCCCGAGTTGACATGGCTTCCGGTAAGATTGGTATGGCTCACGTTGATATGGTCTGAAAGTCTGAAATAGTGCCTGTTTGAAGCGCCGGGGTTTACTCCCGGCACCAGGGATGTCAGAAGCTGTTTTTCCAAGTTGCTTTGAATCAGAATTTCCGGGATATTTGAGCCGGTATCGTTCCGGGTGTGCCGGGCTGAAGTGTTAACGGCTCTGGCAGGCTCGGAGCCGGTGGATTTGCCGGAGAAACCCAGGGTTGATATTATAAGAAATCCCGCCGCCACAAGGACACCCATGGCTGAACGCAGTTGGCTGGCCAGGGACAGGCTGTCCTTTGCCAGATCCAGCTCCATTTTGCTGTCGTATTCCGAGGCGCAGAATTTTTCAAAAAACCGTATCACAGGCACCGGTTCCATGGGAAAAGGGGGCAGGTAATATGACTTCACCTGCATATTGACAAACCTGTAACCCATCCATTCCAGCAGGGAAAAATCATCGGCCTTTTTATCCGCCTGTTTTCTCAGGCTGACTTTTACCAGGACTTTTCCATCCAATATGGGATAACCATCGGCTTTGTTATTATTCATCTACAGCAGTCCCCCCTGAACAGTTGACCAAACCTGAACATGAGAGTCCCATTTTGGGGACAATAACAAGGAGTCGCTCATTCCAACTGGAACATCTTGCCCCGGAGTAATACCAGTCCAAATATTTTTTTTAAAAAATCTTCCCCTGTTTTCCGGGCAACCAAGTTCCAGTTTTTTTATGTGTAACTCCCTTGAAAAAATAATAGCATAAAATTAGTCTTTTGAAAACCCTTGTCTGTATTTTTTATCAACAGGGACAGGATTGATCTTTTCTTTACAGGGTCTGGCTTGTGGCGATTCCACCGGCCCCGACGAGATTTATGTTTAGCAATTATTAATACTTTTTTCTCTTTTTCATCCCCCGGCCACATCCTGTCATCCTGAACCCCATTTGAAATGAGGAAAAATGAGTCGGGATGGTCATGATCAGCAAAATATTGCTCTCGGGCCATGGGCACTTTAGAGGTGCCCAAAATGATACGGTAAAGTCATGATCGGTGGGCCAGGTCATAAAATGATGTTTAGTCAGAATGGCAAAGCCCTATTGAAGTTCTCTCTTAAGATGTTCTCCAAGACAGATTGTCAAACCAGGCCGGCAAAAAATGATCCGGCCAAGGGTTATTGTGATGATTGACGAAAATATATCTTCCCCCGGCAGTTTGTATCCGGGGGACAAGCATCAGCAGTGACAGAGGCTGTTATCTGCTCCATAATTTTTCGGGAGAGGTCTGGAGCTGTTATGCCAAGGCTTTTACACATGGCGGACTTGCATCTTGGAGCGTCATCGGGTTTTCTGGAGGGAGAAAAAAAAGAAATCCGGGGCAGAGAAATCGAAGATGCTTTTCACAGGGCTGTTTCCTTCGCATCGGCCCCGGAGAGTCATATCCACGGGGTTTTAATTGCCGGTGATCTCTTTGATTCCATGATGGTTTCCGAGGATTTAATCCGCCGGGTTGCCGGGGAATTCCAGAGGCTCAAGTCAGCTTCCATCCCGGTGGTTTTAGTCCCCGGCACTCATGACTCCGCCCTTTACCCAGGATCCGTCTATCGGAGGAGTTCTCTGCCAGGGGTCACCTGCCTTATGGATCCCAATCCATGCAATCCCTTCACATGCCGTCTTGGCGGTGAGGTGTTTCATTTTTACGGCATGGATTTTCATCCTTTGCATACCTTAAGCCCGGTGGTTTTTGAGAAAAATCACCTGCCGGGTATTCATGTGGGTCTTGTTCATGGCTCCCTGATGATTGAGGAGCACTGGTCCGCCCGTCGGGAGCATATTCCCCTTTCCTTGGAGATGGTTGCCAGGTCGGGGCTTGATTACCTGGCCCTGGGACATTATCACAATTTCTCCCGACATGACCTGGGAGATACTGTGGCGGTTTACCCCGGCACCTTGGAAGGACGGCGATGGAATGAGGAGGGGGGACGGTTTCTGGTGGTGGCAGAGTTTGACAGATCCGGCAGGGTCACCATCGAAAAAATCCCCCACAACTGCCGGACTGTTTCCCGGGTTACTCTGGATCTGGATCGGGAGGGGATTGAAAGTGCTGATGATGTAATCCGGGCTGTTCTCACTTATGGGGACAGGGACAGGTCAGGAATTCTCCGGGTCACCCTTTCCGGATGCCGGGAATTTCCCCTGAGTCCGGGGGAAGTGATGGAAGCGGCATCGGATCATTTCTTTCATCTTGAGGTGGAAGACAACACCACCCTTGCCGATTCATCCCTGATTGCATCACTTTCCAGGGAACAGTCGGTGCGGGGGCTTTTTGTCCGCAGGATCATGGAAGCCATGAAGGACGGGGACAGCCGTCAGGAAAAAGTTTACTCCTTTGCTCTATCGTCGGCTCTCGAAATGATGAGGGGAGATGAACCCCTTGAGATTTAAGAATCTGTTCATAACAGGCTTTGGTATTTTCGATGAAAGCCTTCCTCCCCAGAAGCGGTTTTTTCAGTTTGAAAACCCGGGAATAAACCTGGTGCTGGGACGCAATGAACGGGGCAAGTCAACCCTGATGGAAGCCCTGTTGGACACCATATACGGTATTCCCGGTATCCGCCGGGACCTGCGGAAACCCTGGGGGCCTGCCCGGGATTATGGCGCCCGTCTTGAGTTGGAAACCGGGGATAAGACCCTTCGAATCCAGCGGGACTTTTCCACTGAAGAGGCTACCATCACCGATATTACCGGCGGGGGATCCCGGGTGATTTTTGCCGGCAATGCCAATCCCCGCAGTCGCGGAGGCCAGGCCCGTCTTTACCGGGAAACCCTTGGGAGCATGGGGATTCCTTCCCGGGAGGTGATGGAACAGCTTTCCTTCATCCGGAAGATGGAAATGGAATCGGGGATCTCCGATGAGATCCGCCGGCTGGTTACCGGTGGCGGTGGCATTAATTATCACAGGGTCATAAGCTGTCTGACCGGGAAGTATTTCACCATCAGCCGGGAGAATCCGTGGCAGGGTGTCAACAAGAACCGCCCCCGGGAATTAGAGAACCTGAAACTTCGCCTGGATGAGATGGAAGGCCGGCTCTGGGAGATAAATCAGTCCCAGGCCCAGTTGATGAACCTGGAAAAAGAAAAAGAAACCCTGCAAATAAAAATTGAGGAGCTTCAGCATCGATGGGAGAAAAACCGGTTTCTCCACAAGACCCTCACCGGGGCATTAGAGCTTTATAATGAGATTCGCCGGAACCGGGAGGATTTAACCTCGGCTCTGGAAGAGAGGGATCGGCTTTGCCATCGGCATCAGCGTCGAGCTGAGATAGAAGAGGAGCTGTCCCGGCTCAGGGATGTTTTTGACGGGGTTGATGAACCGATCCTGGAGCTTTGCCGGGAACTTCCCCTGGTGGAAGGAAAGCTGGAGGAGCTAAAAAACCGTCAGCAGGATCGCCGGGAAGAGCAAAACGGGATGAAAAGCCTCAGGGATCGGCTGGAGGAGGATCTTTATAATAATTATGCCGAGATAGTGCTTCTCCCCAGTAATTTCCCGGATTTAGTGGAAGAAAACCGCCGGCTGAAGGAGCAGTTGCAGGAAGGTGAAGATTTTTACAACCGCCAGCTTTCGATAGTTCGCCAGTTAGAGGAAGCCCAGAATAAAAAGGAAGATTTTGCTCTGCGGGGCGGACGCTTTGAACAACAGTTGGAGAGTTATATCCATGTCAGAGATAAAATTCTCATGGAGCTGGAGTTTTTGGATCAGAAGATTCAGGATCGACGGGAGGCCCAGGAGGACATATCCAGTTCCTGGAATCGGGTTCGAAAAAAATATCCCCATATGGATCAGTTGCCAGAGGATTTGCCTTCAAAGCTCCGGGAGTACCGAGATCTGATCCGGAACCGGGAATTGAAAACCGCACGGCTGGAAGAAAAGGAAGTGGAATACCGCAAGCTTCTTCGCCGTATTCAGTCGCCGGTCAATTTTGTGCCGGTGGTTGCAGGCCTGCTGATGGGGCTGATTTTGGGGCTTCTTTTTCCCGATAAAATCATTGCCGGTGCCATGGGGGCTATTTTTGGCACTGTTATTGGCGGAGTTATGGCATGGCGGAGGCTTCAGGAACTGCAGGTGGGAAAGGGCAGGCTGGAAGAGGCCATGGATGAGCTTCAGTTGCAAGTATCCTCGCCATTGCCGGTTCTGGACATACCTGATGAATTCAATGACCCCGGCGGTCTGGATCGTCTGGCGGACTTGTTCAGAGATTATCAGGCGGCGGTTCGAAGCATCGAGAAGCTGACGGTGAAAACTGCCGCCATCGAACCGGAAGATGTCCTGATGCGCCGACGGGATGCCCTGGTGCTGAAGCTGGAAACTGCCCGGGAGGAAACGGGGCTTCAGCCCCAGGAGGATCCACTAAAATTGCTGGAGGAATACCGGGCTTATATCCGCCAGCAGGATCGCCTGGTGGATCTGGTGGATGCCATTCGCAGTCGCTTCCCTTCCACCGTCAGGGATTCCCTGCCTCCGGTTCCCCGGGAGCTTCAGGATATGAAGGATCGAATTTTGCAGTTTGAAAGGGATTACCCCCTTGCCCGGGGGATGCCTCCCTTTGAAACCCTTCAGGATCAGTTCCGGGAAATGCTGGTTTTGAAGGGAAAAATCAACGAACAGGAAACCCTGATTGCCCATGGAGAAAGCAGGGATCCCCTGGGGCCCAGAATCCAACAAGAACAAAAACACCGGGATGAGATCCTGGGAGTTCTGACTCCTCTGATGGATGCCCTGGGCCTTGACGGGCCGGAGGAGATCGAAGAAAAATTCAACCGTTGCCAGCTTCTTTCGGAACAGCTCAGGAGTTTCACTCCAGGGACAGAAGAAGAAGGCCGTCGGGAAAAACTTGAGCAGGAAATTCGGGATCTCTCTCTGGCTTCAGTGGTTCTTCAGACCCGACAGGAGGAACTTGCCGGAAAGATGCCTGCAGTTGACTCCTTTCTGGATATGACTCCCCCCCGCCAGCGGGAAAGGCTGGATGAGCTGTCCCGGGAGTCGGACAACCTGGAAAGGGAGCTTCTCTCGGCCAGGGAACGTTATAATTATGTCAGAGTGAAGATCGAAGAGTCATCTCCCTGTGGCGATCCTGAAACCCTCCAGGAAGAGATGGAGGATCTCCGGGGGAGGATCCGTCGGCTGGAGATTATGCGTGATGGCTATCGCACTGCCGTTGATCTGTTGCGGGAATCAGTAGAGCATTTCCAAAGATCCCACCGTTCCCGGATTCAGGATGAAATCTCCCGAATTTTTTCCCGGCTTACCGGTGGCCGTTACGGCGGGGTTCAGCTCGATTCCGATTTCAACATAACCCTGATGGACTCCACAGGCACTCCGGTGGAAAAACAGGCCATATCAACTGGAGCCAGAGATCAGCTTTACCTGTCGGTGCGGATGGCCCTGGCCCGGAGTTTGTCGGATCAGGTCTGCCTTCCCTTCCTGCTGGATGATCCCCTGTCCAGTTTCGACCGGGAAAGGCTTCTGACGGCCCGGCAGATCCTGACGGAGCTGGCTGGCGAACACCAGGTGATAATTTTTACCCATAACAGGGAGTTTACCGGGTGGGGATCCCTGGTGCAGGATCTTGATTTTCTGGGGGCATGACCGGGCCCGGGAACTTGAGAGGCGGGTTTTTTGTTGAGGAATTGAAGGATAATGCCATGGAGCTTATAAAATAAGAATCAATCAATATACGAGATACGAGGTGGATGATATGTCAGATTTAGATGCTTTGAAAAAACAGGTGGAAGAACAACTGGGGATTATCAGGCCCAGACTTCAGGCTGATGGAGGCGATGTCCGGCTGGTGGATGTTGATGCTGAAGGTGTTGTTACCGTGGAACTGGAAGGCGCCTGCAAGGGATGCCCCATGAGTGCTGTGACTCTTGCCATGGGCATCGAGAAGACCATCAAGGAGGCCATACCCCAGGTAAAAAAAGTAGAAGCCGCCGGATCGAATTTCCCTCCGGGTCTGCTGGACAAATTCCGGGCCATGAATCAGTATGGCAATTCCTGAAGATAAAAAGATGGAGCTGACAAGAAAACTAAGGATCAAAAAAAGCAGGTCCCTGTCGGTAAGGGGTCATGGCTCTTGGATTGGTGTGGAGATGGAAGCGGAGTTTCTGCCCGCGGATCAGGATCAGATTACTGACCTGCTGGTGGAACAGGTGGATGTCCTGCTGGAACAGGAAGAACGCCGGGAGAGGGATATTCTCGAGGATCGGGCCTTCGGGGGATATTGAACCGGGTTTCTTGTACTTATATTTGACTTTTCCGGGGAGGTGGATCCATGTCGGGAACTGAAACAGGGTACTTGGCGATTTTTTTTGTAATATCTGCGGTTCTCGGTTGTGTGCTGGCGGTGGATGCCAAGAGCATGGGGTTTCCCAACATATTTGTGATGGTGCTGGGGTTGGCCACGGCTTTTCTGGCGGTATTTACCGTGCCTGCATACATCCTCTACCGGATAGTAAACTGGATTGATCCCCAAAACCGGGGACTTGCCGGGGCAACCCTGGTCATCTACACCCTCCTGGCATCGGGGGTCGGATACCTGATTTATTTCAATGTTTTCCGCAAATAACCCATAGGGTCATTAGAGTCATTCCAGTTATTCCTGGCCCTCCCCTTCAGTTTCAGTCGTGTCCTGATTTTCATCCTTGTGTTCCTGGATCATCCGGTTCATATCCGCGGCAATTCTCTGGAGCCGGTTGAGCTTTCTGTTGCCCTCCAGCATTATCTGAACTCCCTGGTTCAAAAGATCCTCTTCATTGGTTTCCACATACTCCAGGAAGCAGTCCAGCCCTTCTTCCCAGTCACGGTAGCCTTCCTCGAAAAGAGTCTTGATCTCTTTTGTGTCTTCCAGGACTTTTCTGGTTATTTCTTTTTCCGCCTGGGGGAGGTTGTCAAGGGACACATGGGGTATCGGCGAGAACCCGGCATCCCGGTGCTTTTCCATTACATCCTGAAGCTGGTATATGCTGTCTTCAAACTCTTCTGTGGTTATCTCACCGTCTTTAACCTGTTTTACTGCATTGAAGATTTTCTGGAGGTTTTCCGGAACAGCTTCATCGCTTCTCTCATCGCTGACCCGGGCGAATTTGCCTCCCTCCTGAACCGCAAAGGTCGAAGATGTCTGGGGGCCTTCAGCGGCTTTGGGCAGGATTGCTCCGCATTTTTCACAGGTTTTTCTCTGGGGCTGATTATATTGACCGCACCGGACGCATGGGGTTTTGCCTTCCCGTTCTGCCAGATCTTCAAAGAATTTTGATGCCCTGACCAGCATATCTGCAGATTTTCTCAGTTCTTTTTCCGCCTGCTCCAAAAACAGCCCTTCCCGGGTGTTAATGAAAGCATAACAGTCGCCGATGGCTCCCTGGAACATTTCCAAGCCCTCACCGGCTTCCCGGAATTCTTCCTCGTAACCTGAATCCTGGTGGGATATGTGTTGGAACAGTTGTTTTGTCTTGTTGAATTCTGCTTCCACTTCTCTGACGGTGTCCATGAATATCTGATCGTTGATGGAACCCTTGCGCCGGGCTACGATCATGTTTATCAGCAGGTTTGAAAGGGCTGATTCTGTGGGAGCCTGGATCATCCGTTTGTAGTTGACCTTCGGGACAAGTTCCTTTACCTGGGGGTAAGCCTGCATGGCGATTTTTAATCCCTGATCCAGAAGTTTTTCATCGCCATCTTTCGTAAAGAAGCCGATTTTTGTAAGGCCTTCCTGCAATTTTTCATAAGCCCGGATCATTTCATCCTGCTCCGGGTATGTCAGCACATTTTTCTCAAACTGGAGCTCTTTTTTTGCTCCTTCCACGGTTATGTATTCATCAGCAATGACTCTTTCCAGCTTGTTCCGGCTGTCACCGTTCTTCACTTCCTCCACACACTTTACCAGCAAATTGAGCCGGGGTATATCAGTGGGCCCCATGGCCAGAAGGGCATTGTTGGTATAACACTCCAGTGCATAGTTAAGGCCTTCACTGCATCTTTTTACCATTTCTCCTGCGGATACAAGATCAAACTCCACACCGGTTTCAAAATACTTGTCAATGGCCCCGAAGGCGTTATCCCAGTCGGTGAAAAGCTTCTGGATCAGTTGAATCTCATCGGCAACAGCTTCAGTAACATGAGGCTCAAGCCCCGACAGGTCTGATTCAAAGTTGGATTTTATTGCCTCAAGACTCTGCCTTGAATCTTGAAGCACTGATTTAAGATTGTCCTGATCGGTTTTTTTATCCAGCAGGTCCATGATGGTTTCAAGCAATAAGAATTTAGGTCTTTGTGCAGTTTCCGGCATGCTGACCCCTCCTGTCTATTATTCATTACAATGTTTGATGGTACTTTCTTATTCAAGGCAGAGAAAAACCCTTTTGAACCAGCAAAAATAAAAGGCGGCGGATTGACCGCCGCCCTGTGTCCTTGTCCCGGGTATCTGTTAATACCAGGGAAGAGCTGAGTAGTAGGGAGGAAATTGCATTGGGGGATTCCAGAAGTTCTTGTCGGATCCCGCAAGCACCCGGTAGTTTTCTTTTACATTCAGGTTGTCGTCCTGGTGATACATGTTGGTGTAGGTAAACTCACCGGCCTTGTTGTAGCCGACATATGAGGTTTCACCGTCAGGCTGGTAGAGCTCCTGCATCATGGACTGATACGGATCGAAGGAAACACCGGTGACCTGATTTTTCTTGTTGTCGATGTTGATAGCCTGAGCGCCGTCGTAAATATTCATGTTCTCGACGACTCCCTGGGGGCCCTGGGCATGCATGGTAATCTTGGTGCCGTCACCCAGAACCAGGGATCGGGTCTTGTCTTCCCAGTCCTTTACCCGCTTGCCGTTGTAGTCTTCGTGGGGATCGCCCCAGTGCTTGACAGTATGTTTGCCGGAAGGATCCGTGACGGTGATGGTGTGGCCGTTTATGTTCACATTGTATCCACCGCTGGTGGTATAGCTGATGGGTTTGCCGGGGGCTTCCTGCTTCAGCTGGCCTCCCTGGACAGGCTGTTGCATTCCCCAGCCCTGCATCTGATTCATTCCCTGGGGGAACATGCCCATTCCCATCATCATCTGGTTCCCGCCGGGCATACCACCCATCATCATCATCATCATCATCTGGTTGTTGCCGCCCATGCCCATGGCCATACCCATACCCATTGGCATTCCCGACATTCCGCCCATGCCCATCATTCCACCCATTCCCATCATTCCGCCCATGCCCATCATCATGTTGGGCATCATACCAGGCATCATCGGGGGATAATATGGTGCCTGCATGGGAGGCTGGGACTGGGGATTATTCATGTTGCCCAGTGCTCTTCCGCCAAGGAATCCGATTCCTCCGCCAATCATGGCACCGATAGGCCCGCCAATCATAAATCCGGTCATGGCTCCGCCCATCATACCGATGCCTGCGCCACTGCCACCCTGCATACCTGCTGCTGCCGAGGCAGCTCCGGTGGCGGCTCCGCCCAGAAAGCCGATGGCCGCGCCTGCAGGACCACCAATGGTGAATCCGGCAACTGCTCCGACGCCACCGCCAATCACTGAACTTTTGATGAAATTCCAGACCTTGCTCATATAATAAAACCTCCTTAAAAATATCTGCCAATAAATCTTATAATGTATATCACATCATATTCTCATGAAGTAAAGGTTCGTTAACAAAAAATTAACAAAATATATTTCATAGTTTTTGATTCACCAGAGGTTTCCCCGACACCTTCACTGTAAAAAAATGATTATCTCATGCTTATAATTTATGTATGTGTAATTTATTGGATTTAACAATCTGTTTTAAATTCTTTTGGTGATTCTATTGACAAAGAACGGCATATATGTATAATATTAGTGCTCCGGCAAAACGGCAGGGTAGCTCAGGGGTAGAGCAGGAGACTCATAAGCTCTTGGTCGGGAGTTCAAATCTCCCCCCTGCCATTTTATTTTGCCCTTCCGGGGTTTTATTTTTTTCGGGGATTCCGGGCAGGTTTTAAAAGGGGATGATGGGGAATAATATTTATCAGATATTTTGGATTTATGCCATGAAGGACTGAAAAGATGGAGTTTGAAACAGTTATCGGCCTTGAAGTTCATGTGGAGCTCGCCACCAGGACTAAGCTGTTCTGTAGTTGTCCCAATGAGTTTGGAGGGGAAGCTAATACCAGGGTGTGTCCCGTCTGTCTGGGGCTTCCTGGTTCTTTGCCGGTGATTAATGGCGAAGCCCTCAGAAAGCACGTGATGACGGCCCTGGCCCTGGGATGCCGGATACCGGAAGTATCAAGGTTTGACAGAAAGAATTATTTTTACCCGGACATGCCCAAAAACTACCAGATTTCCCAGTATGAACTTCCTGTGGCTCTCGGCGGACAGGTGACCATAAAAGACAACAATTCCACGAAGAAAATCCGCCTGACCCGGATTCATCTGGAGGAAGACACAGGCAAATCAGTTCACGGGGGCCGGAGTATTGCAAGCTCAAGTTTTACCCTGCTGGATTACAACCGGGCGGGAGTTCCCCTGATGGAAATAGTATCGGAACCGGACATGAACAGCCCCGGCGAGGCTCATCTTTATCTGGTGGAGCTTCGCCGAATTCTCACATGGCTGGGAGTTTCCGACTGCCGAATGGAAGAAGGAAGCCTGCGTTGCGATGCCAACATTTCCCTTCGGCCTGCCGGTGAAAAAGGTCTGGGAACCAAGACCGAGATAAAAAATATGAACTCCTTCCGGGGAGTCCGCAATGCCCTGGAATTTGAGGAAGAACGCCAGAGGAAGATCCTCCAAGATGGGGGGCGGATTGTGCAGGAAACCCTGGGATGGGATGCCGGCACAAATGTTGCCATCCCCATGCGTAGCAAAGAAGAAGCCCATGACTACCGATATTTCCCAGAGCCGGACCTCCCGCCGGTGAGGATTCCCTCCCGCTGGAAAGAAAAAATCCGCCGGGATCTTCCCGAGATGCCGGAAGTTATGGCGGGGCGTTTCGTGGATGAATTCAACATCCCCGCCGATGATGCAGAAACCCTGACATCATACCGGCATTTTGCCCGGTTCTTCGAAGAAACTGCCAGGCTCACGGATGATCCCCGACAGGTATCCAACTGGATGCTGGGGGACATATCCCGGTATCTCAATGCCCGGGATATGGAGATTCAACAGACCATGCTGACTCCCGGCAATCTGTCATCCATGATTGAGATGATAGGCCAGGGGGTTATCAGCGGAAAAATCGGCAAGGCCCTCATCGAGATCCTTCTGGAGCAGGGGGGAAATCCCCGAGAGATTGTGGATAAAAAAGGCTGGCGGAAAATTTCTACCGGGGATGTGCTGATGCCCCTCATCCAGGATGTTCTGAGGAAGAATCCCGATGCGGTGGATAGTTATCTGGCAGGCAAGGAATCAGCATCAGGCTTTTTAGTGGGCCAGCTGATGGCCGCCACCAGGGGCAGGGCGGATCCTGCCGTGGCCAACAGACTGATAAAAGAGAAACTGTTAGAAATACACAACACCCGGTCCACCGGGCAATAACAGGGAGGCAACATAGCAGATGGAAGGAATAAGCAGGTTCTTTGGCTTTGAGGAGAGGGAAACCAGCCTCAGAGTGGAGGTAATTGCAGGGGTAACTACTTTTCTGTCCATGGCGTACATCATATTTGTCAACCCTGACATCCTCAAGGATGCCGGGATGGATCATCGGGCCCTGGTGATTGCCACAAGCCTTGCGGCGGGGCTGGGGACAATCCTGACGGGTATTCTGGTGAAAACCCCCATCGCCATGGCACCAGGTATGGGGCTGAACGCTTTCTTCACATACACTCTTGTTATTAACAAGAATGTTTCCTGGCAGACAGGACTGGGTATTGTATTCATATCGGGGTTTATCTTCTTTATTCTGTCGGTAACCGGTGTCCGGGAAAAGGTGGTGGAGGCCATACCCCGCTCGGTTCTAAATGCCACATCGGTGGGAATCGGGCTTTTTATCACCTTCATCGGTCTGAAGAATATGGGGTTGGTTGTTGCCAGCGGGCCGACCCTGGTAACCCTTGGAAAGCTGGAGGGGACGGTGCTGATTGGCCTGGCGGGATTATTGCTTATTGTGGTGCTGGAATCCTTAAAGATAAAGGGATCCATCCTTATCGGGATTGTTTTTTCCACACTCCTGGGGTTTCTGCTGGGTCATGTGGATTTGCCCAAAACCGCCCTGAACTGGAATTTCAACCTGGGGCCTCTCTTTGCAAAGCTGAATATTATGGACGCGCTAAAGTGGGGATTTATCGGGCCGATTTTTTCTCTTATGTTCATCGACATGTTCGACTCGGTGGGGACAATTGTGGCTTGCGCCCGGGAAGCAGGAATGGTGGATGAAGAGGGAAATGTGAAATCAGTCGGCCCCCTGCTCACTGCCGATGCCGTGGCCACCATGGCGGGAGCGGTGCTGGGGACATCCACCACCACTTCCTATATCGAATCAGGCACCGGCATCGAGGCGGGAGGCCGTACCGGCATGACCGCTGTGGTCACGGGGTTTCTCTTCATTCTGGCAATTATTTTCACCCCGATCATCGCACTGGTTCCAGGTTTTGCTACTGCGCCGGCCCTTGTCATTGTGGGGCTTTTCATGATGCGCCAGGTGAAAATCATCGACTTTGCAGAGCTGGAGAATGCCTTCCCTGCATTTATCACCATCGTGATGATGCCTCTGACCTATTCCATCAGCACCGGCCTTGCTTTCGGGTTTATTTCCCATACGGTGATCAAAGTATGCCGGGGAAAAATCCGTGAAGTTGGCCTTATAATGTGGATAATTACAATTCTTTCAATACTGAGCCTTGTAACGGGAGCATGATAATCCTGTCGAAATGAATGATATGGAGGGTTTAATCTTTCCGGGACGAATCTGTGTTTATCTCCCTTTAATCAGGAGTTGTTGACTTATGAAATTCGGCAATGGCGACAAGGCGATTGACAACCTGACCCTTCTTTGTTCCCAGGGGCAGGAGCTTTCATCAATGGATGACCTGGATACTCTCCTGGAAAGGCTTCTGGATATTGCCCTGCAGATATGCGAGGGAGGAGCCTCATCAGTTCTGCTGGTGGATCGGCAAAATCATGAATTGTTTTTTCGAGCTGCCAGGGGAAAATCCGGGGAGAGCATTACCAGGCTCAGATTTGATGCAAACCGGGGAATTGCCGGCTGGGTTCTGGAAAATCGTGAGCCTGCAGTGGTCAATGATGTGTCGTCGGATTCCCGTCATTACGGCTATATTGATGAACAGGTGGACTTCAAGACCCGGAATCTCATCTGTGTACCAGTATTATGGAAAGATATGGTGCTGGGGGTCATCGAGGTTCTCAACAAGAAGAACCGCAAGGCCTTTACCGAACAGGACAGAGAATACCTGAGCATTCTGGCAAACCAGGCCGGGGCCGCCATCCATATCACCACCATGATGGAAAATCTTCACAATTTTTTTATCAATATGCTGGAAATATTCATGGTTGCCAGCGAAACCCTTTCCAACAACCAGGGCCATACAGTAAGGGTTGCCCGACTGGCCACGAAAATCGCCCGGGAGCTGGAAGTCCCTGACGAAGTTTACCGCCGGATATATTATGCCTCTCTGATTCATGAAATCGGCCATATCCGCCTGGCAAGGGAGCAAATTGTCGGGGGTGAAAGACACATCCCCACCCTTGGATCGGAAACCATCCGGCCCATCAAGATGCTCAAGGGGATACCGGAAATCATCGAAGCCTACCGGGAACGCTGGGATGGCACCGGTTATCCCAAAGGTCTGCAGGGAGAACAGATTCCCCTGGAAGCCCGGATTATTGCCCTTGCCAAGGATTACGAAGAGATGCGGGAAGAAGAAGCTTACCGGAAGCAGTTTGACCCATATTTCCAGGACAACTTTTTTAAGAGTATCAACCAGTCCCATGATCCCAGGGTGGTGGAGGCTTTCAAGAAAATCCGCCGTCGAGAAAGGGAAAAACAGACCGCTTCGTTGCAGAAGGTCTGAAGGGACCTCACCGATAGATTCCCCACAGGGATTAAAATCATTCAATGAAAAAAAGACAGTTAAGCAGGACTCAGAAGGTTCTTCCATTTGCAGCAAGCCTGTTGCTGAGCCTCGTTCTTTTTATGATGGGCGGTTTTGCCATCCACAATTTCAGTCCCCTGGAGAATTTAGAGCTGTTTTTCTATGATACCTTCATGAATATGAGAAACGCCGGTGATTACGGCAAGTATCAGTCCCTGATGGAACGTTTTCAGGATCGGATGTTTATTGTTACCATCAGCGATTCCACCCTCCAGGAGTTTGGACGTTTTTCTGAATGGAGCCGGGAAAAAACCGGGAAACTGATAAATAAGCTTCATGATGCCGGGGCCAGGGTGATTTTTGTTGACGCTCTTTTCACCGAGGCATCCAGGGATGTTGATACCGACAGGGATCTGGCAGAAGCCTATGTGGAAATCCCGGGGGTAATCCTTCCGGCCAAGGTGTGGAGGGCCAGGGAGCGGGATATTGACGCTCATGTGGAACTGCCCCTGTTTCACATCACTTCCTCGGAATATCCCATGGAGATCCTGGGGGATCTTTATCGGAACCGGGCAGGAATTGTGGCGGTAGATGAAATCCGGGGGGGCCGGGTTCGCAGTATTCCCCTGGCAGCTCAGGTAGGGGAGAAGTCTTTCATTTACAATGTATCTCTGCTGTCTTACCTTGCCTGCAGGGATTTAAACACAGGAGATATCGTCCTTTCCCGCAACGGGCTTATGGCCGGGGATACCTTTATTCCCCTGCGGGATGAGAAGTTTTACATCAATTATACCATCAAGCATCTCACCATGGAGCCGGGGCAGTCTTATACAGACCTGTTTCCTCTTTGCGACACCGGCCCTATGGAGTTTATCCTCTCGCTGGACACCGCAGACCTGAAGTCACTGGTAAAAGACAGGATTGTGATGGTGGGAGCTGCCACCCCTTCCCTGGGGGACATAAAGGATACCCCCATGGGGCCTATGCCGGGAGTCTATATCAATGCCATGACCGTCGCCAACATGCTTGAGAGGATGTTCATCAGGTTCACTTCTCCCTGGGTCAATCTAACCATAATGATAGTCCTGGGGCTGTTGCTGACCCTGGCCACCTGTTTTCTTCGTCCCCTGTGGGCAGGGTTTGCGGGGATTGCCCTGGGAGGATCTTATTTCTGGGGGGCATATCAGTTGTTCCGGGTTCACTCCATGGTGGTTCCTGCCGCGCCGGCCCTGATTTCCATAGCCCTTCATATACTGTTGCTGGTTTCATACTTTTATATTCTGGAGGAACAGCAGAAGAACAAGATCAAGGGAATATTCGGCGAGTATCTCTCCCCGGTGGTGGTGGAATCCCTCCTCCAGCATCAGGTGAAGGGGGATCTTGGGATCGAGGGTAAAAGCGAAGTGGTTTCCATCTTTTATTCCGATATTCGCGGCTTTACCAGCATGTCAGAAAACATGAAACCCGAAGAGGTGGTTGCCCTGTTAAACGAGTATTTCGACCGCATGGCGGAGATTGTAATCCGTCACGGGGGATATATCGACAAATATATCGGCGACTGCCTCATGGCGATTTTCACTGCTCCCGTTCCTACTCCCGATGACCCGGTAAATGCAGCCATTGCTGCGGTGGAGCAACAGGAAGAGATAATGCGGTTAAAGGCAAAGTGGCGCAAACAGGGCAGGGATAAGTTCTTTGTGGGTATGGGAATCAACACCGGGCAGGTTATCCTGGGGAATATCGGTTCACCCAAGAAAAAAGACTACACCGTCATCGGCGACAATGTAAACCTTGCTGCGAGGCTCTACGACCAGGCCCGGGGCGGGCAGATCCTTATCAGCGAGGCAACATATGAGCTTATAAAGGATCAGTTCGAATGCAGTTTTGTGGATACCCTGACAGTCAAGGGAAAGACAATCCCCGTGAGGGTTTATGAGATCCTGGGCCGTAAGGGAGAAAAGAACTTGCTGGAAGGTTACGATAAAGGCCCCCGCCAGGGAGGACACTGACCCGGCAAATGTTTTGATGAAAGGTTATTGCCCCAGTATGAAACCGGAAGATTTTGACTATTACCTGCCCCCGGAGCTGATAGCCCAGGAGCCTCCCCCCCGACGCACTGATTCCCGGATGATGGTTCTTGACCGGGCATCAGGTGAGATTTTTCACCGTAGTTTTACCCACCTGCGGGAATATCTCCGACAGGGAGATTTGCTGATTTTTAACGATACCCGGGTCATTCCCGCTCGTCTTTTGGGGCGCAAGGCCGGAACCGGAGGCAGGGTTGAGGCTCTTCTCCTGCATCCCACAGGATCAGGCCGGTGGGAAGCCATGGTCCAGCCGGGACGGCGGATCAAGCCGGGACATGTGCTGGAGTTCGGCGATGGAAGCCTCAGGGCCACGGTGGTTGAAAGCACCGATGACGGTCATCGGATTCTCCAGTTTGAAACCGACAGCTTTTGGGAGGATATTCACCGGGTGGGAGTGACTCCCCTGCCCCCTTATATTCACAGGGATCTTGAGGATCCCCGTCGCTACCAGACAGTTTTTGCCCGTCACCGGGGTTCATCCGCGGCTCCCACCGCAGCCCTTCATTTTGATCTGTCCATATTGGAGAAACTCAAGAACCTGGGCATCAGGCAGGCCCATGTCACTCTTCACATCGGGCCCGGGACTTTCCAGCCGGTGAAGGCCCTAAAGCTGGAGGATCATGTGATGCACCGTGAGTATTACAGGATTCCGCCAGAAACCCTGGAGATAATCAAGAAGACAAAAAAAGAAGGGGGCAGAGTAATCCCCGTGGGGACCACATCCACCAGGGTCATGGAAACGGTATTTGGGGATGGTGATAATCCAGGCCCCCTGGAAGGCTGGACGGGTATATTCATATACCCCGGCTACCGGTTCAAGGTGGCCGATGCCCTCATCACCAACTTTCATCTTCCCCGATCCACCCTGATTATGATGATCAGCGCATTTGCAGGCAGAGAGTTTGTTTTGAAGGCTTACCGGGAAGCGGTAAAAAATCAGTACAGGTTTTTTAGTTTCGGGGACTGTATGTTGATCGTCTGATGGAGGATATGGGGCACTCAACAGCGTATCTTACCTTGACATTTTTACTGTAAGGGAGGGTTTTATCTGATAGTAACCGTTACACTCAATCCCACCATTGATCATTATGTTCAAGCGGATCATTTCACCCTGGGCCAGCTTAACCGGGTCCGGGATATGGAGCGCTATCCCGGGGGCAAGGGAAACAACATTGCCACCATGATCGGGATACTGGGAGGCGAAGTTATCGCCACGGGCTTTCTTGGCCGTGCCGCCAGCCGTTTTGTCCAGGAGCATCTTCACAAAAAAGGAGTTACCACAAGCTTCATCCATATAAATGATGCCACCCGGCATAATTATTATATTATTGATGATGCCACCGATACCCGTACTCTTCTTGACGAGGAAGGCCCCATCATTGATGAGGATGAGCAGAGGTTTTTCCTGGATAATTATCGTCGCATATTAAAGAGGGCCTCGCTGGTTGTTCTGGCGGGGAGACTTCCCCGGAATGTTGACAGGGCCATATACCGGAAGCTGATGGAGATGGCCGGTGAACTGGGGGTGCGAATCATAATCAATACCCGGGAAGAAAACATGGTGGACTGCATGGAATTGAATCCATATATTTCCATGCCTGATACCAGGGACACCGACAAGATTCTGGGCCAGAAGGTTGAATCTGATGCTCACCGCAAGGATCTTGCCTGCAGGATTCTGGGAAAAAGCCCCGGGGCATCAATTCTGACCTTTGATTACAAGGATTTCATTGTTTCCACACCCCAGGGATGCTGGGAGGTCATTGCGCCGGATGTGGAAGTCCGCAGTCGCCTGAAGGTGGGGGATGCCATGCTTGCCGGGGTCATATATTCCCTTTCCCGAAAGCCCGGCCTCAAGGACGCCCTCCGGTGGGGAGCTGCCATGTCTGCTGTTTCATCGGTGTATCTGGGCGGTTTTATTGAATCCCGCCGGGAAGTCGAGGACTACCTTGATCAGGTGATCATAAAGGAGGTTTGAGTTTGAAGAAAGTCAGGGATATCATGGTCCGGGACATCTCGGCAATCTCCGGGGAGCAGACCCTGAGAGATGCCGCCAGGATTATTGCCACCTACCGTTACGGGGGTATTCCCGTGGTGGATGAAGAACACCGGGTAATCGGCTTTATATCGGAAAGGGATGTGGTTCAATCAGAGTTTCCCCAGCTGGGGCGTTCCAAATCCTTTTCATTTTTCAAGGATATTGCGGGAATGGTGAAACGCCTTTCCAGTGTCGGCGAACAGAAGGTGAAGGACATCATGTCAAAGAAGCCCATTTGGGTGGACGAGGAAGACACTCTGATAGATGTGGTCCGGCTTATCCTTGAGAAAGGAGTCAAGGTGGTCCCTGTTGTTCGGGATGGCCTGCTGGTGGGGGTCGTTGGCCGGGGCGAAGTCTGCAGGGAGCTGTTTGAGCCGGACAGTCTTTGACGGCTGTTGTGATGTGCCGGTTGTTCATCGGCAGTCTTCGTGTCCGATGGCATTTAAATTTCTTTTGACAACGGGAGGAAATGAACCCGGCAGAAATGAATATTACCATGGATTTTTCTCAAATATCCTGGAATGCATGGTTTTTTCCGGTTTTCCGTCAACCCCGGGATAGGTTGACATTGTTGTATGATCAAATGTTTTTTGTTGGTTGCTTGATAATTTTTTGATAAAGGAGTGAATTCAATGGCAAAGACAAGAGAAGAAGTAGTTCTGGAAATTCTCAAGATCCTGCTGGAGCGGGTGCCAGACATAAAGGTTGCAGCTGTGGTGGATGTTGAGGGGCTTCCCATCGCTTCACAGACAGCCGAGGGCGACGACGATCCCGGCGTGGATCTGGAGATAGTCGGTGCTATGTCTGCGGCTATGCTTTCCATAGCAGAACGCAGTGTTGAAGAGCTGAACCGCGGTGAGTTCGAGCAGATTTACATTTCCGGGACTGAGGGTTCTGTTCTGATGACCAGTTGCGGCCCCGAGGGAGTTCTTCTCATAGTTGCCAAGAGGAAGGCAAAACTTGGCCTCATGCTGCTGGATATTCGCAGAGCGGCGGCAGAACTAACCAAACTGCTCTGAGTAAACAAGGTATAAGTGTTGGCAGCCCGGGATCTTCAGGGGTCCCGGGTTTGCCGGGATTATTTCGGCTCATTTCCAGGAGGATCATCCACCTGCAGGGCTTGGATCTGATGATTTCCACTCTGGGGTTCCGGCTGGTTTCAGGGATGTCCTGGCCGGCACGGATCTGCCCGGTGGATCTGCAGAAGCGCTCAAGGCGGAAAGTTACAGATGGACGTATTTAAAAAGGACATCACATATCTTTCATTGCTGATGAATTTTATTCGCGGCAATCGTCATATCCTGATGAAGTACGAGCCTGAGTCTATCAAAGAGAGGCTTGAGGAATACGGCAAACAGGAAGGCTATGACAATCTGGAGGAGCTGGCCAAGTCCATACTGATGGCTCCTTACTTGAGCCGTTTCAATATTCTTGCCAAGATTCACTTTACCACCCTGAAAAAGCATGGTGTGTTGGACAACACCCTCATCAATGTCCTGAAGAACCGCCTGATTTATGATCTCACCCAGGACGAGTCGGAGGTAGGCAAGGGCAAAGAAGAACAAAGCTGGCTGGTTCGGCTGATGACCAGGGATATTGGTCGGGGGTTTTCCCAGGGGGGAGATCAAAACCAGCTCAATATTCTTTATCTCAATACTTCCCGGGGCTTCGGGGCATACAATCTAAATTTTGAGATGAAGTATCTTCTGCCCTCAGACTGGACATATCATATAATTGCCATTGATCCTTTGAAGGAGAACATCGATTTTGCCATGGAGGGGGATTACCCTTCCAGTTTCTATCCCCCGGACTATTCTCACAAGGACAAGTTTTCCAAAAAAGGCGACATTTACAGCGTCAAGGAAGAGCACCGGGGCAAGCTGGAGTTTCAGCACCTGGATATTCTGGATGTGGAGCCTCATGTTCTCACGGAAAAATTCAAGGACAAGTTTGACCTGGTGGTTGCCGGCAATGCCCGTTCATTTTACACTCTTCCCATCTTTTTCAAAATTGTGGAAAAGGTTCTACCCATGCTCAAGGTGGGTTCGTATCTTTACACCGGCGTTGAAAACATCAAGGATCTGAAGAATTTCGAGCACCTGGACATTCTCTCCATCGACAACATTGCTTTTTACCGGCGCAACCGCAATGTCATTGTCAAAAATGTCTTCTCTGCCATGAAGGAAGAGGAGGAAAACTGCAGTAATTTGCTGACCTCGGCATATACTCAGTTTCTGGGAGAAAACTATGATCAGGTCCTGCAGTACACTTATCATATCCTGAACAAAGAAGTGGACAATCGCAAAGCCATACTGGTGCGGTGTCTGGCTCTCATCGGAAAAGGGAACCATCGCCTTGCCAAAAATATGATTCGCCAGGCTCACATTTTAAATGCCATGGATTTTGATGCGGATCTCTGCAGTGCTTTTGTCAACTTCAGGACTGGCGATGAAGAAGAAGCCAGAGAAGATCTCCACAACGCCCTTTCTCATTTTAATTTTAACAAGATTTACCGGGTAATCCAGTGTTCTCCTGAGGAGGAGAAGGTTTTTCTTTCCCGGTGGGAGAGGATCAGCAACCTTTTGGGGGGTGGCATTGATACCTCCGATATGGTTGATTCATCCCAGATACGTCCTCCCAAAAAGGAAAAAAAGAAAAAGAAGACCGTCACCATTGAGGATGAACGTTACGGCAAGGTTGAGATTGAGGTTGAAGAAGGCCGAGAAGAGGAACACCTGATGCTGTCGGGGTCTGGTGACAGTGGAAAGGTTCAGGTGAAGGCAGAGGATGTTCCCGTGGAGAAAACGGTGGCCATTCCCGTCAGTGAAGTCCAGGATGAGAAACCTCCACCGGCTGAAAAGGAGGTTTCCCAGGAGGAGAAGGCTCCTTCTCAGCTGATGGAAGCGCCTCCCAGGGCCGGGCTGATATTGTCAAGGCTTGCGGATATGGTTCATCTTCAACCCCTGCCCAAGGTTGAGGATCCCTATGCTGTAGTTGAAGAGAAGAAAGAAGAAGTTCCCGTTGCCAAGGTGGTGCCGGGGGCCCCCGAAGAGCCTTTCTTTGCCGTGCCGGAGCCGGGCACCCTCGTTGCTGTGGAAGAACCGGAACCGGAGCCGGAACCGAAACCTGAACCAGAACCGAAACCGGAACCAGAGCCTGAACCGAAACCTGAACCGGAACCAGAGCCGGAACCAGAGCCGGAACCGGAACCAGAGCCGGAACCGGAGCCGGAACCTGAACCAGAGCCGGAACCGGAACCTGAGGTGGTTTCCGGGAAAAAAGAAGGTTCTTACAAAACTGCTATTATGACGCCGGAATTCCGGGAGGCCATACAGCGGGATGCTTTGGCCAGAGAGCAGAAGGACAAAGAAAAGTCCGAGGGCAAAAAACGCAGGTCATACAAGAGTTTTACCCGGGGACTTGAGCCTTCAAGCCGTCAGAGCAAGGGTTCTGATGCTTTCCGACGGGATGAATCAGAAGAAGCCAAGCCCCGGAAGCGTTCCCGCTATTCAGATGCCTTCAAGACCAGGGAGATTGACATCCCCCGCCGGAAGAGTTTTGACAGCGATCCCTATGGCAGGGCCAAATCCCCCAGCGGTGATGAATACTTCTCATCCAGATCCTTTGATGTGGTCGATATTTACATGGATCCCTACAAGCGGCCTGATGAGGATCGGGAAAGAAAGAAGCCCAGAAAGACCAGAAAATCTTCCAATGTTTACAAGACAGCCATCCTTTCGGAAATGGAAGAAGTGAACAAGATTCGCCGGGAAGAAGAAGCCCGCCGGAAGGCTGAAGAAGAAAAAACTGCCCGGGAAGAAGAAGCCCGCCGGAAGGCTGAAGAAGAAAAAACTGCCCGGGAAGAA
>CAYNGH010000007.1:0-19545 GCA_964396845.1 uncultured bacterium
ATCGAACCGTCCAATATCCACTTCTTAAAGAACATACCCCACAACTGCAGGGGACAAAAAGCCCCGATGCTTCCGCGGCTGCATCCGCATCTGAGGCTTGATTATTATATCACTGCCCCACAGGGTTGTCAAGACATGTTTTATATTTTTTTTGGAATTTTTCACCGCCAGGCCGACAAGGAGAAAACCCCGCAACTATAAGGTTCTATCTATTGGCCGGGGAATTGAAAACAAGTCTTGAGTTAGCAAGGCATACATTTTTTGGCGACCATTTAACTTTTGCCGGGGACATTTTTCTTTATAATTGTCAGCTGATGACCTAAGCCGAACAAAATAATACATGAAGAATCAGGGGAAACCTTCGTCAACCGTTATGTCCGACGGATTCACACCATGGCATGTCTTTGTATGAAGGAATTTGAATATGTTTGAAGAATAAAGATATACCCTAAAAGGCAGGTGAACCCTCGATGCCTTGAAGTTACAGGAAGCATCCCGATCCATACGGGGTCTTTCGTTTTATACTTTTTAATTTTTAAGAAGGGTATGAGAGCTATGAGTGAAGAGAAAAAAAACGAAAAGGAAAAGGTAACAGCCGGGGATAAACCCGACGAATCCAAAGAAAAAAAAGAATCAGGAGCCCAAAAGAAAGAAGTAAATAAGGAAGAAAAGAAAAAACCCCCAGAAGAGGCTAAGAAAGAAAAAGAAAAACCCCTGGAAAAACCCAAGGAAAAAGAAGAATTCAGGCCTGGCCCAAAGGTGGAAGTGGTGGAGCCCGAGGAAACTGGATCAAACTCCATGGGCTTTATTGTAATTATCGCCCTGATACTTGTTTTGGCTTACTTCATATGGCGTTCACCAGCCAAGCCAGGTCCTGCGCCACATCCCACCGCAACAGAAATCGTTTCACCGGCAGACCCCGGAGAAGACGCAAAGTTGCAGACCGCAATGGAGCAGGTGAAGGAAGCCAAAGGGCCCAAGACCCAGATAAAACTTATTGACCGCATTGACTCATATAAGGAAAAACAAGAAAAAAGCAAAAACCTGACCATCGAAAAACAGAACTGGGATGTGAAGCCCGCTCAGGGTAAAGCAGAAGCCATGAGGTATTACGATGTTACCTTCACATGGAAAGAAAACGGCAACCCAGTGGTGTTCGCATGGCAGATCGACATGGAGTCAGGCAACGTGGTGGCTATGAACAAGGCCGCCAAGGATCTGGATGATTTTGATACCCAGTATTGGAAAGACCTGGCAGAAGATCCTACACCGACACCGGTGCCGACACTGACACCAACTCAGGTTCCATCACCAACACCTGAGCCTACCGAGGATCCCACGCCGGTGCCGACACTGACACCCATAACCCCGGTGCCCACAGAAGATCCCACTCCCGATGTGACGGTGGTACCGACTCCTGTTCCCACCGATGAGATTGAAATACTTCCTCCCACAACACCGACGCCGGCACCGGACTCGACACCGGGACAACCGCCGCCGATACCCCGGATAGAACCGGACAAGGATTTCTATCAGCTGACAGGCGTTCTCACCCTGGACGGCAGGAGGAATGCAATGTTAATGGTGAACAACAGAGTTCACACAGGGCCAGTGGGGTATAAACTTCCCGATGACTGGGTGATCCAGACCATAACCGATGAATCGGTAACTCTGGTCAAGGGAAACACAACCAGAGTAATCACACTTCAAAGGGATGGCCCCATCGCCCCAAAACCGCCACAGACACAGGATCCCTCCAGTTATCCCAAGGCCGAGCCGAAGGATGACAGCAAAGCTGACGGGCCTCCACCGGTTCCGGGACTGGCTCCGCCAGTGCCTCCAGCCCCAGGAGCTGTCCCCCCCATGGCCACGCCAACCAGCGAGTCAACCATAATACCCATCGACTAACATAACAGCCGGGGAGATACAGCCCCAATGACCCCGGTCATCAAATCGATACCCGAGGAAGCGCCAAAACCGAGAAGTTTTTCCAGGACAGGGCGCTTCCTTTTTATGTTATGAAAAAACAACCCTTCAATTAACTCCGCCACACTCCCGGTAAATCGTCCCTCCAGCCCATACCTGAGAAAAGACGCTGATATGTAACTGGTATTTTCAAGATATTTCCCCGCCAGGCCGGGCAACTGGTCACACACAAAGACAGCTCCCGGGGACAGAACCCCCTTCAGCCGGGGCAATGCCTTCAAGGCATGTGAAACCGCCAGAACCCCCAGAAGATGATCATCCCCCGACGGGGTGGTGCCCCATCCCAGACCGATGAGATCCTTCAAAGAACAACCCAAGGAATCCAGAGAAGATTTTGCCCCCGACATCCAGAAGCTTCGAACCTTCCGGGCAATATGAGAAAAAACCGGATCATCCCCTCCTCCCCACAAAGCCCGGGCCAGACTGCATCGGGCTTCGTCCTTTGCCATATCCCCGATAAATGACCTGAGATATTCTACATTCTCAAGGAGCTGTTCCGGAGAAATCAAGGGATCATCAGGAAGGATCAAGATCGAATTGAAAGGCTCCCCCGGAGAAAGATCGATCCCCAGGGAATCATCAAGGAGAATCTCGCCATCGGACAATACAACAGGGGCTCCCTGTTTTAAAGGAAACCCCTGAAAATCAACATCATCACCCAACACCACAAAACCAGGGCCTTTTCCCATCCCGCCTCCAACAAGAGAAACCATGCCGGAGTCGGCCCAGATGGCCAAAGCCTTTCGAAAAACCCCCCGGATTCTGCCTGTCCCCCGGGAAAGAAAACCCGGCACAATCCCGTCATACTGGCAGGCTTTTAACTTTTTCTGCATAGCATCAGGGCTGGCCGGTTAACTGCCCTTTACTCCGCCGGCCATCATCTCAGAGCCTGGTTCCTCGGGATGCTTCTCGAAATAATCCTTCAATGCTGCCCTGAGGGCATCTTCCGCCAGAACCGAGCAGTGCATCTTCACCTGGGGCAGGCCGTCCAGAGCTTCTGCCACTGCCTGGTTGGAAATATCCAGAGCCTCTTTCAAAGTTTTCCCCTTGACCATCTCGGTGGTCATGCTGGATGTGGCAATGGCCGCACCGCATCCGAAAGTTTTGAACCGGGCATCGGTGATGATGCCGTCCTTTACCTTAACATAAAGACGCATCACATCACCGCATGAGGGGTTCCCCACAGTGCCAACCCCGTCGGCATCTTCTATCTCTCCCATGTTGCGGGGGTTCATGAAGTGATCCATCACCTTATCGCTATATGGAAAATCCATCTTAAACTGTCCTTCCTCTCTGGGTTTATAACAACGGAAGGATTCTGCAATCGATTTGCGTTTCCTTCATGGGTATTAACCGGCAGGGGCTCCCTTTTGTTTCATCATGTCGCCATAGGCCGGGGACATGGCCCAAAGACGCTCCAGAATGGGAGGAAACTGTGAAACCACATAGTCCACCTCTTCTGGTGTGTTTCTCCTGCCCATAAGCATGGTGACGGATCCGCTACAGATATCCTGGGGAACACCTATGGCGTCAAGAACATTGGAGTGAATCAGTTCATCCTCGTCCTGGGCCAGCATATTGGATGAACAGGCGGACCCGGAAGCTGCGATTATCTTCTTTAGAGTCAGCATCAGCAGAAGGGATTCCCCCTCGGCAAACTCCACCCAGAAACTCACATGCCCCGGCAGGCGGAAATCGGGATGGCCGGTGAAGTGAATATACTCCACATTATCTTCCAGGCCTTTCCACAGGCGGGATTGAAGCGCCGACAGGTGTCGAATCCTCTCATCCATCTCCAGCAGGGCCAGACGGGATGCCTCTCCCATTCCCACAATCCCCGGAACGTTCTCAGTCCCCGCCCTGCGGTTGGACTCCTGAAAACCTCCATCCAGAAGGGGAACCAGCTGAGTCCCTTCTTTCAGATATAACGCGCCGACACCCTTGGGGCCATAGAAATTGTGAGCCGACAGGGTCAGGGAATCCACCCCCAGGGCCTTCACATCCACAGGGACCCATCCGGCGCTGCCTGTGGCGTCGCAGTGAAAATGAATCTCTTTGTTTTTGCCCTTCACAACCTTCACCGCTTCGGCCACCGGTTGCAGAGTGCCGATCTCCATGTTGGAATGCATCAGGCACACCAGGAAAGTATCAGGACGGAGCATTCTTTCCAGCTGGTCCAGACGCACCAGTCCGGTATCCTTTTCCACGGGAATCATCTCCGCATCAAAACCATAGCTTTTCAGGCGGTTGACGGCATTAATCACCGAGTAATGCTCTACCCGGCTTACTAATATATGACCGCCCCGTTTCAGCCGGGAAAGCCCCAGCCCCTTTATGACGGTATTGTTGGACTCGGTAGCCCCGGAGGTGAAAACCACCTCCCCCGCCAGACAGTTTATCAGATCCGCCACATGTTTGCGGGCCTCATTGATGCCCGACAATGCTCCCCGGCCCAGCTTGTGAATATGAGAAGAAGGATTCCCATACTGCTCCCCAAGGTAAGGCATCATGGCCTCCAGAACCCCGGGGGCCAGGGGAGTTGTGGATGTATGGTCGAAAAATATATCGTGATCCATCGGTTTCACCTCTATATGTTCTTGTTGATTCGGGGGCGGGTCTTATCCCTCCCGGTAGGAATCCACCGCCATGGCTCCCGCCTCGGTGAATACCTCTGATATGGTGGGATGGGCGTGGAGGATCCGGGACATATCGAAGATTGTGCCTTCCATCTGCATGATGACAGAAGCCTCGGATATCAGGTCCGTGGCGTGGATGGAAGCTATCTGAACTCCAAGAATCCCGCCGTGGCTCCTGTCCGACAGGATCCTGATAAACCCGTCGGTGTCATCTTCCATGTAAGCCTTGGCATTGGAAGCAAAGGAATACTCCGTCACCCGGTAATTTATCCCTGCTTTTTTAATCTCCGGCTCGGTTTTGCCGATCCAGGCAACTTCTGGATATGTATAAAGATTAAAAGGCACAAGGGAATAATCCACCGCCTGTTTTATCCCCAGAATATGATTCACCGCGGTGATTCCCTGGGCGGAAGCTCCCAGAGCCAGGGTTGACCTGCCGTTCACATCCCCCACCGCATATATGTTGGGGATGCTGGTTCGGCAGAACTCATCGGTCACAATAAATCCGTCATCGTCGGTCTTTATGGGCAGATTGGCCTGGGGCAACACCGGCAGTCGCCTCCGGCAGTTGACAAGAGTCCCGCAGAGGATTTTTTTGCCACCGGCAACAACACCGCCATCCCAGGCTCCTTCCACCGGGGATTTCATCATCAGGGAAATTTCACTTTCTTTTACGAGGCGATGGATAAAGCCCGCAACGTAAGGATCACCCATGGCTGGGAAACTCTCCCCTGAAAGAAGCAGGGTAACAGACCGTCCCGTGAGGCTGAGGAGTTGGGCAATCTCCACCGCGGTGGGATTATCTCCTGCAACTGCCACAGAATGGGGAACTGTTTCACTCCGGAAAAGCTGGTCAATCTCCATCACCATATCCCCGGGCAGGTTAACAGGAAAGCTTTCGGGTCTGGAGCCGGTGGCTATGATAATATTTCTTCCCATGATCCGCCTTCCGCCGTCGGTGACCACCAGGTTTTCCCCCTCGATGGAAGCCAGCCCCCGGTAAACCTCCACCCGGTTTTTTTCCAGAAGCTGGGCAATACCCCGGGCCAACCGCAGAACAATCCGCCGGGTTCGCTCCAGGGCATTCTTCCAAGAAAACTCCACTCTGTCAGGCTCCACTCCCTCGATGCCGTAGCGGTATGCTTTCTTCACCCGATCAAAAAACCGGGCATTCTCCTGCATGGATCGGGCCGCAACGCACCCCCAGTTGAGGCACATTCCCCCCAGATGGCTCTTTTCCACCAGAGCAGTCCGCAGGCCCGCCTGTCCTGCCCGAATTGCCGGGATATAGCCTCCCGGCCCCGCTCCGATTATTACAAGATCATACTCCATAGCCTTCGATCCTTTCAATGGGCAAATAACCCTGATTTCCGGAAACTACAGCAACAGCATCCCCACTGGATCCGACAGGTATTCCATCACCCGGTTCAGAAAACGGGTCACTTCACCGCCGTCAACAATCCGGTGATCCACCGACAGAGAAAGGGGCAGAATCCATCCCGGCACCACCTGTTCATCCCGGACTACCGGCTCCCGGCTTATGCGCCCCACTCCCAGTATTGCCGACTGGGGATAGTTGATGATGGGAACTCCAAATCTTCCCCCGATGGCTCCATAGTTGGTGATGGAAAAGGTTCCCCCCTCCATCTGCTCAAGGGTCAGCTTTCTTTCCGATGCCAGCTTCGACAGATCCTGGATTTTTTCCGCCAGCTGTCCGACAGAAAGGGTGTCGGCATCTTTTATCACCGGCACCACCAGTCCCCCGGGGGCATCCATGGCAATCCCCATGTTGATCTTGAGGTTCCTGACAATCCGGTTCTCCTTCAGGTCAAGACGGCTGTTGAGGATGAGATGCTCCCTCAAAGCACGGGCTGTGGCCATCGCCACAAAGGGCAGGTAAGTCAGCTTCAATCCCGGTTTCCCCAGCCTGTCCCGGTACTTTTTTCGAATCTCCACCAGCCGGGACACCTCCGCCAGATCATGAACCGACATATGGGCGGTTTCTTTTATGGATCGGCTCATATGGCCGGCAATAGTCTTCCGGATCTGGGTCAGGGGGATGTATTCCACCAGAGGTTCCCCGGCGACAGAATCACCGGCAGTTTTTCCTGTTGGAGGGGAAACCCTGCCGTCATGGTAGTCCTGTATATCCTGCCGGGTCACTCTTCCCCGGGGGCCGGTTCCCGGGACAAGGTTTATGTCGATGCCGAGGTTCTTAGCTAATGCCCGGGCCACCGGTGTAGCCATGGCTTTTTTACGCGGCCCCGGCTCCAGAGAGGCAGGACGGCCTTCATCCCCCGCGGGGAGATATGCCTGATCCCCTGCTTCCTCCAGAACCCCCACAATGCCGAAACTTTCTTCTTTAACAGGGGTCGCCGGGGGTTTAACGGGCTTTTCTGATGCCATCTCCTGGGCTTTTTCGCCATGGACTCCTTCAATATCCAGCTCCACCAGGGCATCTTCAACCCTGATAGTATCGCCGGGCCTGCCGAATACCGCAACCACGTCACCTTCCCGGGGTGATGGAATATCCGCCACCACCTTGTCGGTTTCCATCTGGACAAGATTGTCGCCGGATTTGACATGCCGGCCCGGTTCCACATACCATTTGATGATGACGCCTTCGGAAATGCCCTCGCCGATGTCGGGAAATTTGAAAATGTATCTCATATCAGGCTCCAATCCTTTAGAGGGTCAGTTTTTCAGCCCTTAAAAGTCCATGAGTTTCTTAATCTCATAAAAAATCCGGTCAGGTCCGAAGAAATAGTATTGCTCGTTTTTAGGGAAGGGCGGTGTAATGTCAAACCCCGCCAGCCTTGATGGAGGAGCCTCCAGGTGAAGGAAAGCCTCCTGGGTGGCGATGGAAATCAGCTCTGCTCCTGCGCCGAAACTTGAGGGGCCTTCGGTCACCGACAGAAACCGGCCTGTCTTGCGGATGGATTCTCCCAGGGTCTGGTGATCCAGGGGATAGAGGGTTCTCAGATCCACAAGCTCCACGGAGATTCCTGCTTCCCGGGCCATCACCAGGGCCTTCTGACACTCTCTTATCATTGCGCCATAAGCCGCAACGGTAATATCAGTCCCCCGGTTTACCACCCGGGCCTTGCCTATGGGAATGGCAAACTTCTCACTGGGGACTTCCTGTTTCACTGCCCGATAGACCCGTTTCGGCTCCATAAAAACAACCGGGTCATCATCTTCTATGGCGGATATCAGCAGACCCACAGCATCATAGGGAGTGGATGGGATAACCACCTTGAGGCCCGGTATGTGGGCAAAAAGGGCTTCCATGCTCTCGCTGTGGCTTTCCAGGGCCTTGACCCCACCGCCATAGGGCATCCTGATGACCATGGGCATTGGAAACCTGCCTCGAGTGCGGTTGCGGAACCGGGCTACGTGGGAGATAATCTGATTGAAGGCGGGATACACAAAGCCGGAAAACTGAATCTCCGCCACGGGACGAAGACCGCCGATGCACATCCCCACTGCGGTTCCGATGATGGCGGACTCCGCCAGGGGAGTATCAAAAACCCGTTTCTTGCCGTATTTCTCGTAAAGTCCCTGGGTGACTCGGAAAACTCCCCCTTCCCTGCCTGCATCCTCGCCGAAGATGAGCACCGACGGATCCTCCGACAGCTTCAGATCCAGGGCCTGGTTTATGGCGGTAACCATGTTGATGACGCTCATCGGGAAGCCTCCTTCCATCCAAGGTATCTCTCATACTCCCGCAACTGATCCTTGAGAAGCTGAGGCATCTGACGGAACTGATGCCGGAATACATCCTCGGGCTCATAGACACCCCGGGAGAGGGCCTGTTCAAAGGTTTCGTCAATTTGGCTCTTGTAAAGCTCAATGGTGGCCTCATCTTCTTTCTCATCCCAGAGGCCCCTGCCCATAAGATGCTTTTTCATTCGAAGGATGGGATCTCTGATTTTCCACTCCTCTTCTTCCTCCGGGGTTCGGTATCGGGAGGGATCATCCGAGGTAGTATGAGCGCCCATCCGGTATGTTACCGCCTCAATCAGAACCGGCCCTTTGCCTTCCCGGGCATGAGAGGCGGCGGAGTGGGTTGCGGCATAAACCGCCAGCAAATCGTTCCCATCCACCTGGATCCCCGGCATGCCGTATGCAGAAGCTTTGCCTGCAATGGTGGGGGACGCGGTCTGCTCCCGTCGGGGCAGGGAGATGGCATACTGGTTGTTCTGGCAGAAGAACACCACCGGGGCTTTCCACACTCCGGCGAAGTTCATCCCTTCGTGGAAGTCCCCCTGGGATGTGGCCCCGTCACCGAAAAACACAAACACCACTCCGGGAGTTTCCCGGTATTGCAAGGCCCGGGCAATGCCTACACCATGGAGCACCTGGGATGCTATGGGCACCGATATTGGAAGAACTCTATGAGCGTTCTGATAGACGCATCCATCTTCAACCCCCATCCAGTAAAGGAACACTTCCTCCAGGCGAACTCCTTTCTGGAGCCAGGCCCCTAACTCCCGGTATGCAGGCACCAGCCAGTCTTCTTCCTCCATGGCCATGCCTGCGCCGACACCAGAGGCTTCCTGTCCCAGGTTGGGAGCATAGAGGGACAGCCGTCCCTGACGCTGATAAGAAAATGCCTTCAGGTCCGCAGTCCTGACAAACAGCATCAGCTTGTAGGCTTCCACCAGTTTTTCATCGGACAGATCGGGCATGCTGTCCTGGTCAATTATACCGCCTTCGCCGTCAATAATCCGCAGAATATCATCACCGGTATTTTCAATCTCCTGGCTCACTTGTTCACCTCAATCAAATATGAATAGCCCAGCCTTCAACAGCTCTGGCCGCCTCCATCACCGCCTCACTGAGGGTGGGATGGGCATGAATCATGGTGGCGATGTCTTCCGGGAGAAGCTCCGAACTGCGGGCCAGAAGGATTTCATGAATCAGCTCCGTAGCCTCGGCCCCCACCACGTGTCCTCCCAGGATCTCATGGGTGTCGGGGTCGAAAAGAATTTTCACCATTCCGTCAGGCTCCTCCACTGCGACGGCTTTCCCTGCGCCCCGGTATGGGAAAGTAGCCTTGCCGTATTTTATCCCTTTATCCTTTGCCGTTTCTTCGTTCAGGCCGAAACTGCCCACCTGGGGTTCACAGTAAACCGCCCCGGGAATCGCCATGGGATCCGGTCTTGGGGGTGGATTATGCCCTGCCATATGCTCTACGGCGATTTCTCCTTCCTTGGATGCCACATGTGCCAGAAGGGGAGTGGCCACCACATCGCCGATGGCATAGATTGAAGGGACTGATGTCCTGCCATAATCTCCCACGGGGATGAAGCCTTTCTCGGCAGTGATCCCCGCCTTGTCAAGGCCGATATCTTCGGTGTTGGGAGTTCTTCCCACCGCCACAAGGATCATCTCGCCTTTCAAGGTTTCTTTCTCTTCGCCTTTTTGAACCTCCACCGACAAAAGACCTTCTTCCCGGCTCATAGAGAGGGCTTTTGTGCCTGTGTGGATCTTAATCTTCCTTTTTTTGAAGGCCCTCTCCACCACCGATGCGATTTCCCGATCCTCTGTGGGCAGGATCCCGGGAAGCATCTCCACTACCGTCACGTCAACCCCGAATGTGTTGAAAATATGAGCAAATTCCATCCCCACTGCACCGCTTCCCAGGATTATCATCGATTCAGGGAGCTTCTTCAGGGACAAAGCCCCGGTGGAGGACAAAACCTGCTCTTCATCGGTTTTAAAGCCGGGAATCTCAGCGGGCCGGGCCCCCGTAGCGATGATGATGAATTTCGCACTGTATGTCTTATCCCCATCCACCCTGACCCGATGTGGATCTTCAATTCTGCCGTTGCCGGTTATGTAATGGATGCTGTTCTTTTTCAGGAGGAACTGGACTCCCCGGGACAGGGTTTCCGCAGCCTTGCGGGATTTCTTGTAAACCTTGCCGTAATCGAAGCCCGACAGATCCACCTTGACACCCATAGATTCCAGATCCTTTATGCGGGAATAAATCCCCCCCTGGCTGATGAGGGCCTTGGAAGGGATGCATCCCCAGTTGAGGCATACTCCTCCGGGCTTGTCCCGTTCCACCACTGCTGTCTTCAGACCCAACTGGCCTGCCCGGATGGCTGCAACATAACCCCCAGGCCCTGCGCCGATTATAAGAACATCAAAATCATAACTGTTGGACATATATTCTCCTTTTTGGGCTGTATTTATTTCGTTGATGCACTTTGTCCCGATTGCGTCAAACTTATGCCAGTCCTTAATATATCCCCTGAACAGGGTCTTCCAGAAGGGATTTGAGATCCCCCAGGAACATGGCTCCCCGGGCACCGTCAATCACCCGGTGATCACAGGAGAGAGTCAAGCGCATCATCGGAACCACCAGGATTTCATCTTCCTCCTCACAGGAGCATCCCCCGCCGTTGTCATTGTCAAAAACCGGCTGGTTGGTGATGGCCCCCACCGCCAGTATCGCCGATGCGGGAGGATTGATGATGGCAGTGAATTCGTCAATGCCGTAGCTTCCCAGGTTGCTGATGGTGAAAGTGGCCTTGGTGTATTCCTCGGGCCGGAGCTTTCCCTTCCTGGCCCGATCCACCAGATCCCTCAATTCACTGTCAATCTCCAGAACTCCCTTGCGGGCGCAGTTTCGCACCACAGGAGTTATCAGGCCGTCTTCCTTTGCCACCGCAAGACCGATATCTGCAGTGGGATGAAAGGTTATGGTGTCCCCGTTCCAAGTGCTGTTCACAATGGGATGACGCTCCAGGGCGATGCCCGAAAGCTTCATCAGGAAGGCATTCAAAGAAACCTTTTCCTCCCGATGCAGATTCAGGTTGTGCCGGGCCTCCAACAGGCGATCCATATTCACAGAAAGCTTCAGATAATAATGGGGAGCGGTAAACATAGACCGGCTCAGGCGTTCCGCCGACACCTTCTGAATCTTTGAAACCTTTACAGTCCGGCCAGCAGGGGACAATTCCGCCTGTTTGGAAGCCTCAATCCCGGCATCAGCATCAGCATCGGCAACTGCTTCAACATCCCTTTGGATGATCCGTCCCCCGGGGCCAGTGCCGGAAATCCCGGATATGTCAACTCCCATCTGCCGGGCAATGCGACGGGCCAGAGGCGATGCCTTCACCCGGTCATCACCGTCATCCTCCCTTTTCACCGCTGTTTCTGTTGGAGAATCCTCCGATGAACCCGCTGATTCTGCCGGTTCATCCCTCACCGGTGATGACTGGGCCTGGGGGGTTTCCCGCAAAATATCTTCAATGTTTTCCCCAGCCTCACCGATTACGGCAATGGGGGATCCCACCGCCACATCAGCCCCTGCCTGGGCCAGAATCTTCAGCAGGGTCCCTTCCTGTATGGCCTCGTAGTCCATCACCGCCTTGTCGGTTTCCACCTCTAAGACCACATCGCCGGACTTAATCGCGTCCCCTTCTTTTTTTGCCCACCGGGCTATGGTGCCTGTCTCCATGGTGGGGGACAGGGCCAGCATCAGCATCTTTTCCGCCATCAGAATCCTCCCTCCCCTGTATCGGCATATGCAACTTTTTTTACCGCCCTGATGATTTTCTCCTCCGAGGGCTGAGCCGCTAACTCAAGGCGGTGATTGTACGGCATTGGAACATCCTCGCAGGTGACCACCTCTACCGGGGCATCAAGGTAATCGAAGCAGTTCTTCGAAATCATCCATCCCAGGTGAGTCCCCACACTGGCAAAGGGCCAGGCCTCATCCACCACCACACAGCGGTTGGTTTTTCTCACGGACCGGTAAATCAGCTCTTCATCCAGAGGCTTGACGGTGCGAAGATCCACCACCTCCGGGTCAAAACCTTCCCGGGCAAGTTTTTCTGCAACCTCAAGGATCATCTTTACAGGCTTTCCAAACCCCACAATGGTGACTCCGGAGCCTTCTCTTTTAACATCCCCCTGTCCGATGGGGATCAGGTATTCCTCCGGGGGGACCTCCCCCTTCCAGCCGTAGGCCATTTCCGCTTCCAGAAAAACCACCGGATTGTCGTCCCGGATGGCGGACTTCAGCAAGCCCTTGGCATCATAAGGAGTGGAGGGAGAAACAACAATCAGCCCCGGCACATGGGCAAAGATGGACTGGAGAGCCTGGGAATGCTGGGAGCTGAGGTATTCCGCAGGGCCGTTGGGGCCCCGGAAAACAATGGGGCAGGTCAGCTGACCTCCCGACATGTGGCGATATTTGGCGGCATTGTTTATCACCTGATCCAGGGCCTGAATGGAAAAATTGAAGGTCATCCACTCAACAACGGGACGAAGCCCCGCCAGGGCGGCCCCGATGGCAGTGCCGGTGAAGCCCCCTTCGGTTATGGGAGTATCAATTACCCGCCGGTCGCCGTATTTATCCCATAATCCCTGGCTCACCTTGTATGCTCCCTGGTAGCGGGCCACTTCTTCCCCCATCAGAAACACCCGTTCATCCCGGGCCATTTCTTCATCCAGGGCCTGATTCAATGCCTCTCGAAAAGTTATCAACGCCATTTTTTCCTCCTTAAACCCAAAGGTCCTCATACAAAGTTTCCAGGGGGGGCTGGGGACTTTTTTCTGCAAAATCAACCGCCTCGGCAACCAGAGCCTTTGCCTGGCCATCCATATCCTCATACTCATCCCCGGTGAGCAGGCCCTTGTTAGTCATTGCTTCCTTCAGCAGGATTATGGGGTCCTGATTCCGGTATCCCTCTAACTCCTCCCTGGTGCGGTAACGGGCGGGGTCGCTGGCGGAATGTCCCTTATAGCGATAAGTTCTGGCCTCAATGAGAGATGGGATCTTCTCTGTCCGGGCACGATGAACCGCAGTGAATACTTCCTCATAAACCGAAAGAACATCCATTCCGTCCACCCAGGATCCGGGGATGTCGTATGATTCCCCCATCCGATAAAGATCCGTCAAGGATGAAACCCGCCGGAAGTCTGTCCCCATGCCGTATTGATTGTTCTCGCAGATGTATATCACCGGCAGGTTCCATATGCGGGCCAGGTTGAGGCTTTCATGGAAGGCTCCCTGATGGATGGCCCCGTCGCCGAAGTAACAGAGAACCACGCCGTCTTCCTCCATGTATTTTATCTTCAGGGCATATCCCGTGGCCAGGGGAATCTGCGCGCCCACAATGCCGTTCCCCCCGATCATATGATTCTTCACATCAAAGAAATGCATAGACCCGCCTTTGCCCCGGGAACAGCCGTCAATCCTGCCGTAAAGCTCCGCCATGCCAGGGCCGGGGGCCATCCCGCAGGCAAGGGCATGGCCATGATCCCGGTATCCCGTAAGGACATAATCCCGCTTCAGATCCAGAGCCGAGATGGAACCTACAGCAACGGCCTCCTGACCGATATATAGATGCAGAAAACCGCCAATCTTCTGAAGACCGTAGGCCTGGGCTGCCCGTTCTTCAAAGCGACGGATGAGAAGCATCTCCTTTAGGATTTTCTGAAGAAAGTCCCCTTTATAATCTTTCAGATCGATTTCCCTGGCCATTGAATCCTCCTAAATAAACTTGATTGTTTCCCGAATCCCCTTCATAGGGCGGAAATATTCTCCCTCTTCGATGACGGTTTCCAGCACTACAAAATCCGTTTCTTCCAGGTTCACCTTCCAGAAAACCGTCAGTCGCCGGGCCAGTTTTTCCATCACCTGACACTTTATGGAGGGATTGTCCAGAATGTTTACATAACCCCTGAGATTTACAACCTCGGTGAGGGAAGGATTCTGAATCATCCATTCCACATGGCATTTATCCTTGATATGGCAGATTTTTGTGCTTTCTGGAGCGGCAACAGAAAAAAGAACTCCTTCGTAGCCATCCAGAAAAGCCGGGGTCATCCAACGAAGAGTGGGCCTGCCTTCATCGTCCACACAGGCCATCACCCCGGCCCTGGCATCTTCCAGTATTTCTTCTGTCCGGTTCACCAGCTCGCAGCAATTCATGTTTCCCGCCTCCTGTGAATTTGAATCGATTAATACTATTTTTAAATGGCATGGAAAATTTCCCTCCACAAATCCCCGATGCATTGTTCAACAAAAATGCAAAAAAAAAGTTCGTCGGGATTTTTTTTGAGATTCAGGGCCTGAAATGATAGACCACATAATATATCATAAGGCTGATGCCGATACCCAGCAGAGCGCCCAGAGCCACTTCGAACCATTTGTGAAACTTTGCCTCCATCCGGGACTGAGCCACCAGCAGAGCCAGAAAAAAAGCCAGGGAAGTGGCAAACATATTTCTTGTCATCAGGAGTATCGCAGTGGAAACCCCGAAGGCCACCGCGGCGTGACCGCTGACCAGCCCGCCCTGGAGAAACCTTCCCCTGCCGCCAAGGGCTTTGCCCAGCACAACTACCATTATGATGAGGGAAAATATGATGATGAACACATGAAGCCAGGAATCCCCAATCCGCTCAAGAACCATGCGGATTATGGGCTTTCGGAAGGCGGGAAAAATCACCAGGTATGCCACCACCAGGGCGTTTATTGTGGCAATCAGCACCGAGCCTGCTGCGATGTCCTTGGCAACCCGGGCCTGGGGATGATGCGACAGGGACTGCATGTCCACCATGGCTTCCATGGAGGTATTGAACATCTCCGCCACGATGACCAGGGTGATTGTGAAAAAGATCATTACAATCTCAGTTCCCGTCAGGGGGAGAATCAGGGAAACTAAAAGTACCGCAAGGGTTACAATAAAATGAATCTTGAGGTTTCGCTCGGTCTTGAAGGCATAGATTATGCCATCCACCGCGTGGTTGACACTGTCGGAAAATCCTTTGAGCTTCATTCTTCCAACGCCTTCCCCGTGTTATGAACCGACCAGTGGGGCCGAATCACCAGGTCATGCTTCCCTTCCTGCAGGTTCCATATTTTCCAGGGCAGAAAGGATGCTCTTTTCCTCCTCCTGCATGAAGGACTGCTGATAAACATTGTCGTGATCGTATCCAAAAAGATGCAGTATGCCATGAATCAGCAGGAGGGAAAGCTCTCTTTTCAGGCTGTGTCCCCGTTCCGATGCCTGCCGGGATGCAGTGGGAATTGAAATAATCACATCCCCCAGCAGGGGAACAAAATCGCTGTCATCGGGCCGGGGTACTTCCTGGCCCTCGTCCATGGCAAAGGAGAGAACATCGGTTGGCCCGTCGATGTTTCGATACTGACTGTTAAGCCGGCTCATCTCCTCATCATCAACAAAGGTCACGCTCAGCTCCCCGGCGGGTTCCAGCTCTGCCACCCGAAAAATATCCTCAACAAGGCTTTCCATGGATGCCACATTTAGGGGTTCTGCCTCCTGATTATTATTAATAAATACTTTGAACATACCCTGCCCCTTTCTGAAGGGAATAACCTGCCGGTGAAAAAAATAATCAAATATGATTCCGGTATCATCCCATGGTTTATACCGGCAGAGTATTTCATTTATTCCGTTGACCCGATTCTCCTTTAGAAAAGGTGGTAAAGTTTTGATTAATCTGCAATTGTCCCCGGTTTTCGATCAGGAGGATGTTGTCCTCCGGGGCAGTGACCTGACCATAGAAGAAACAGTCCGGGTTGCCACGGGGCGAGGAAAAGTTGTTATTCATCCCGATGCTGTGACCGCGGTGGAAAAATCTCGTTCCTATGTGGAGAGGATCCTCGATGACGGCAAACCTCATTACGGCATCAACACCGGTTTCGGAGCCTTTGAGAGCGTCCGGATTCCTGCCGGGGATTTAAAATCCCTGCAGGTGAACCTTATCCGCAGTCACAGTGCCGGTGTGGGAGATCCCCTGCCCGCCGGGGTGGTGCGGGCCATTATGGTTCTCAGGGCCAATGCTCTTTGCCGGGGTCATTCAGGAGTCCGCTTGTCGGTGATTCAGACTCTGATGGATATGCTGAATCGAAAGGTTCATCCCATGGTTCCATCCAGGGGATCTGTGGGGGCCAGCGGTGATCTGGCTCCTCTGGCCCATATTGCCCTGGGAATGATTGGGGAAGGCAAATGCCGATATAACGGGGAAACCATCGACTCCGCCGAGGCCCTCCATAAGGCGGGAATCCAGCCGGTGTGCCTTGCAGAAAAAGAAGGGCTGGCCCTGATAAACGGCACCCAGTTCATGGCAGGTATCGGATGCATCGGGGTGGAGCAGGCCCGCAATCTCCTGAAAATTGCCGACTGTTGCGGAGCCGCATCAATCGAGGCCCTCATGGGGACTGACACTCCCTTCCTGGCGATACTCCACGAGGCGCGCCCCCACAGAGGACAGCAGGACACCGCCCAGAACATGAGAGCTCTTCTGGGGGGGAGTGAAATCATAAAGTCCCACCGGGACTGCCCGAAGGTTCAGGATCCTTATTCCTTGCGGTGTATTCCCGTAATTCATGGCGCTGCCAGGGAAGGCATGGCTTTTACTGCGGGAATCATGCAGACCGAGATTAACTCATCGGTGGACAACCCCCTGATTTTTGCCGATGAGGGTTTGATCCTGTCCGGGGGCAATTTTCACGGAGCACCGGTGGCTCTGGCCCTGGAAACCCTGACTCTGGCCCTCAGTTTTATCGCAAACGTATCGGAACGGCGAACAGAAAAGATGATCAACCGCCATTACAGCGGTCTGCCTGCATTTCTGGCCCGGGACGGGGGATTGAATTCAGGCCTGATGATTGCCCAGTACACCGCGGCGGCCCTGGCCAGCGAAAACAAGGTTCTGTGTCATCCTGCCTGCTGTGACACCATTCCCACTTCCGCGGGACAGGAAGATCATGTCAGCATGGGGGCCATATCAGCCCTGAAGTTGACGGATGTGGTGGAAAACACATGGCGTATTTTGTCGGTGGAAGCTCTCTGTGCCTGCGAGGCCCTGGAGCATCGAAAACCTCTGATGCCCGGGGCCGGAACCGGTGAGTTTTATCGGCAGATTCGCAAGGTTGTCCCCCCCCTGGAAAAGGATCGTCCAGTTGGGGTGGATATTGAAGAAATACTGCAGATTATCCGTCATGAAGGATTTATAAAAACAATTGAAGAAAAAGTCGGTACACTTAAATAGATCCTTTTGTTTTCGGGTTTTCTCCAGCATCAACCTGACCGGGATTTATCATTCTGCCGGGGGAATAAAACCGGCGTTCCAAGGAGAGGATGACTTTGTCAAAAGATTCCAATAAGGTCAACATCGACTGGGAAAGTATCATCGAAGACGACATTCTGAAGATGGAAGAACCCGGAGAGAAGGAAGAACAGAAGCCTTCCCCGCCGGAAGAAACCAGGAAGAAGTCCCAGCCCGAGTATCCTTCCCGGGAAGAATCTCCGGTTGAAGATACTCTCCAGCCCGATGATTCCCCCCGTAGAAGCCCCGATTATAGAGCCGTGGGCCGCAAGGCTCCCCTGCGGGAAAAAATCAGCTCCGACGAAAAAAGCGAAAAGCCCGCGCCCCCTGATGACGACGAGGAGAAAATGCTCCAGCGGGCTATTGAATTCCGCAAGGCCAAGGAAGCCGAAGAAGCCCGCCGGCTGGAGAAAGAAAAGGCCAAAAAAGAAGCCGAAGAACATAAAAAAGCCCGCCAGGAGGAAGAAGCCGGGCAGTGGGAATCGGCGGAAGAACCCCCCCAGGAGGAAGAAGCCGGGCAGTGGGAATCGGCGGAAGAACCCACCCAGGAGGAAGAAGCAGAGAGGCAGGAAGCCCTTGACCGGAAACTGGAAGAAGAAGAAACCGACATAGAAGAGTCTGAAGAAGAGTCAGAGGCATGGGCAGAAAAAGAAGATGAACCGGTAAGCTACGACGATGACGATATTGACATGGACGAAGAAGATGACCGGGAAGAAGAAGATCCGGACTTTCACAGTGCCTTTGGCGGTGTTGATGATCTGACTGTCACCGGGGAATCCCCGATGATGGAATCTGAGGAACAGGATGTCATTGTCACAGAAGAGGAGGAAACCGGTGATGATATTTTCGCCGGCAATGAGGATACGATGATGGATGAGGCCAGGCCTTATATGGACGAGGAAGATTTAAAGGACACAGTAGAAGTCGATTTGAAGTCGATGGATGCTCTGGGAGGTGCCGGTCAGAAGCAGGGAACCCTGACAGGGCTGGAAAGCAGAATCCGGGATCTTTCCCGGCGCCTTGCAGATCTTGCCGATGAACAGGAAGAAGCCTCCAGGAGGATTTCCCTGGCGGTGGGAGATTCTCAGCTGGCCATCAAGGGATCAGAGCGTTCTATCAAGGAAGTGAAACGTCTTCGCCGGGAAACCGAGGAACAGCTTCAGGAAACTGCCAGTCAACTGGCCCGGCTCAAATCTGAGATGGAAGAAACCGGCAAAACAGCAACGGCAGAAACCCCAGGCCCTGCTTTTGAGGAATTGAACCAGCGAATTTCCGCCCTTGAGGATCACTCCGACAGAGAAGACAACCGCCACCAGGACATCACCGACCTGGTGGATCATGTCCAGGACGAGATGAAAGAATTGCGGGACAACCTCGACGAAGCCCTGAGCCGTGCGGATTTTGCCCTGGAACGTTCAGATCAAATCAATCAGGCCATTGCCCGAATCAACGCCCTGTCAGCGGATCTCGATGAAATCCGCAGGAAGCCTGGGGTAGATGAATCAGAGGAAACATCCCTGGAGAATCTGGATCGAGTCTGTGAATTTGATAAAGCCTTGGGTGAAATCCGCGGTTATTTTACCGATAGAATTGACCGGGTTGACGATGGTTTTGTGGAGATAAAGGGCATGGTGGCCAACAATCTGGATTCCATAAACCAGCGGATCAAGCTTTTTATCGAAGACCTGGCCCAGCGTCTTGAAAAAATCGAACCGGCCCGGGATGAACTCTTGTCGGGGAGAGTGGATCAGGTGGAGCTGGAGATTGCCCGGCTCAGTCGAAGAAGTCAGGAAGTATCCACAGCCCCTGCCGATGAATTCATGGA
>CAYNGH010000007.1:19645-46717 GCA_964396845.1 uncultured bacterium
AAAGGTGGCGGAGATCGAAGGCAAGATTGACCTGCAGTCGGACACTGTGGCCTTCGTGAAGTCGGAGATTGCCCGGCTCAGCCAGGATGTGCCAACAGCCCCTGCCGATGAATTCATGGAAAAGGTGGCGGAGATCGAAGGCAAGATTGACCTGCAGTCGGACACTGTGGCCTTCATGGAATCTTCCCTGGGCAGGCTCAAAGCCATGGTGACAGAGCAGGTCAGCGGTGAGATAGAAGACATATCCCGACGGCTGGCCCTGCTGGAAGAAAAGGCAGGCCCTATGCTGGAAAAAAGCGTTCAAATGGAGGAGCGCTTCGAAGTGCTGGAAACCAGAATCGAAACCGGCACGGAAAACATGCAAAGAGAGCTGGAGCTTCTGGCCGAGGAAATCCACAGTGAACAGGCAGACCTGGAAAAAGCCAACGAAAGAATCAACTCTGCCCTGGAAAAACTCCAGAAAAAAATGGAAATCAACCGGGACAAGGTAAAAATCCTGGTGGAGGAAAAGCTCAGGACCATCGAAGAAAAGCTGTTATCACTGCGGGAATCGGCAACAGGGGATGCAGTATCAGCTATGGAAGATCGAATCAACAAGCTGGAAAAAGAATCTGGATCATCCCTGCAGTTGGACGCCCTCAAGGATCAGTTAGAGAAAATCAGCAGGGAATCAGCTCCCGCAAAGGCAGTGGCCATACTCAACGGCAGGCTGGAAAAACTGGAGAAGGGCCTTGGCGGAAATATTCTGGAGAAGCTGGAACCCATGGAAGAAACCATGAAAGAACTCACGGGAACCCTCGACTCGAAACTTGATCCCCTGCGTCAGGAGATTGCCCAATCCAAGGGCTATATTGAAAAGGAACTGATGAAAGTGAAGGAAACTTGGGAAAAACTCGACAAGTCCATATCCGACTCTGAAGGAGCCATGGAGATTGCCCTGCGGGCCAGGGAAGCCCTGGAAAGAATAGAAAAGGAAGTGGCCGATGCCATCAGCCGTGCAGAAGGCCTGATTGCATCCATTGGAGAAAACTCCCTGCGATCCGAATCAAACCTCGAAAAAATCAACCTTACTATCAAGTTGATTGACGAGGCAAGGGAAAGGGTCAAGGCTGTCCAGAACGTCAGTCCGGGGCCGGGGCTCATTTCTCCCTCCCTTTCGCCGACAGAGGACCTGGTGTTCACTCCCAGGGAGATCCTGGAAGACCCGGACACATCAGAGATCGGCTTTGAACTGGATGACCTGTTGCGGGTAATGATGAAACACGAGGCATCGGACCTGCATATAAAGGCAGGAGCCCCGCCGACGGTTCGTCTTGAAGGAGAGCTGGTTCCCGTGGGCAACCAGATTCTCTCGGAAGAAGACTGCAAGAAACTGGTTCTTTCGGCCATGACGCCGGGACTTCGCCAACAACTGGCCCGCCGGAGGGAAGTGGACCTGGCATATTCCATCCCCGAGGCCCGTTTCCGGGTGAATGCATTTCTGCAGAAACAGTCGGTCAGCGCTGCCTTCCGGCTGTTGCTCACCGACATCCCCAACTTTGAACAGCTCCACATGCCCGATGTAATGAAAAAGCTATGTGACTACAACAACGGGCTGATAATCATAACCGGCCCGGCAGGATCCGGAAAATCCACAACCCTGGCCTCCATGGTCAACCATATCAACGAAACCCGCAAACTTCACGTGGTCACCATCGAGGATCCCATCGAATTTATTCATCAGGACAAGCTGTCAATCATCACCCAGAGAGAGGTGGGCACCGACACCAACTCCTTCCAGAATGCCCTGAAACAGTCCCTGCGACAGGATCCCAATGTGATTATGATCGGAGAGATGAGGGATCCCGACACCATAATGACTGCAGTGTTGGCCGCAGAAACAGGTCACATGGTCCTCTCGTCCCTGCACACGCCCAACACCATTCAGGCCATCAACCGAATAATCGATGTTTTCACCGGCGATATCCAGAAACAGTTCCGACTGCTTCTGGCCAATAACCTCCGGGGAGTGGTATCTCAGAGACTTTTGAGCCGGGCCGACGGCACCGGACGGATTCCCGCAGTGGAAGTTATGGTAGTCACCCCCACCATTGCCGGATTGATCCTGGATGAGCGGGCCGGTGAAATATACGACCTGATGACCCAGGGAGGCATCGAAGGGATGCAGACCTTTACCCAGAGTCTGATGAGCCTGGTGGACAGGGGATTGGTGACCAGGGAGGAAGCCCTTTTCCACGCTGACCAGCCTACGGAGTTCCGCCTGGCCCTGGAAGGCCACACCTCGGGAGGATCCTCCATGCAGGATGACAGCCTGATGTCCTGGCTGTAAGCCGAAACAATAAAGGTTTCAAGGTGAATTTAATGGATCGTCCCCAAAAGACACCCATGGCAAGGCCCGACTCTGCCACACCGGGAGGGCGTTTTGGGCCTCGGCAGGGTCAGCCCCCCAATCCCGCCAGAAATAATGCAAATCCCCGGAATTATCATCCCGGCGGGCCGGGACAGGTTCCCGACAAAACAAAGCTTTATCGGGGCAGACCTACTTCGGGTATTCCCGGCAAAAAACAGGCCGGGCCTGGCATCGGCGGCACAGTCGTAACAAAAAAGGCTCCGGAAGGAACAGCCACAAAACCTCTGGAGTTTCAGCTAAAGGATCTCCTGAGGCTCATGGTCAAGCATGGGGCATCGGATCTTCATGTGAAGACTGGTTCTCCGCCGGTGGTACGACTCAATGGTGAGCTTTTCCCCGTGGGGAAGCAGGATCTCACTCCAGGCAACTGCCGGGAGCTGATATTCGGCATATGCACCCGAACTCAGCAGGAAAAACTGATGCAGGGCCAGGAAGTGGACTTCGCCTTTGCCGATGGCGGAACCCGTTTCAGAATTAACGCCTTCCTGCAAAAATCCACCTACAGCGCATCCATCCGTATGATCAAGGATAATATCCCCAACTTTCAGGAGCTGTTTCTGCCGGAAAAGCTCAAGGAGTTGTCCAACACACGGCAGGGGTTGATTCTGGTCACCGGGCCTGCAGGTTCGGGCAAGTCAACCACCCTGGCTTCCATGATCGACTACATCAATATGCATCGTGCTCTCCACATCGTAACCGTTGAAGATCCCATCGAGTATGTACATTCCCACAAAAACTGCATTATTACCCAGCGGGAAGTGGGTTCCGACACCAATTCCTTCAAAGATGCCCTGAAATATGCCCTGCGACAAGATCCCAATGTAATCTTAATCGGAGAGATGCGGGATCCCGAGTCTATCATGATTGCCGCCCAGGCAGCAGAAACAGGCCATCTGGTGATGTCCACCCTCCATACTCCCAACGCGATCCAATCCATCAGCCGTATCCTGGATGTTTTCTCCGGTGAAAACAAAAAACAGATACAGGTTCTTCTGGCCAGTAATTTGCGGGCTGTCATATCCCAGAGGCTTATTGTCCGGGATGACACCGAAGGCAGAGTGCCGGCAGTGGAAGTGATGGTGGTCACTCCCACCATCGCAAGCCTGATCCTGGAGGGAAGCATCAACGACATATACAAATATATCTCTGAAGGCAGCAATTATGGCATGCAGACCCTGAACCAGTCCCTTTTCACTCTTCATGGCAAAGGTCTTATAACAAGAGAAAAAGCCCTGGAAAACTCTGATTATGTTACCGAGTTGAGGATGATGTTCCAGGGTTATACCATGGATACAACGGGAATGGTGGATAACGACTCCCCGGACAATCTCATGTCCTGGCTGTAGAATAACCCTGGGGAATTAAACCCTCCCCCGCCCCATCAGAAACCAGAATCAGTATTGTCCCGACCCTGCCGGTTCTGATAGAATCCAGACATCCGGAGTAGTTTTGGGAGGATCCGGCTCAATTCTGCCATCCAGCACATCTAACAGCTGTTTTGCCACATACGATGGCGAATCCTTGAATGGAAGCCTCTCCGCAGCTACATCCCGGATTGAGTCCATTGCCTGGGCAAACCCGGGTTCCCGGAAGAGTTGCGGGTTTACATCGGCAGTATCCTTGAGGGCTTTCAAGGCATTCCACCGCATACCGTCGTAGTTTATGCTGTTCAGGAGCCGGGGGAGTTCCCTGGGGCAGTGGACAACTTTTTCCTGAAACTCATTCCAGTGTTCTGTGGGGAAATTGGCCATCTTGAAGTGAGTGACCCTGGACTTGGTGTTGCTATATTTTTCCTGCAAATCTTTGGGGGTTATTTCCACATCCACATCTAAGTTGTGGACATTGGGATTTGATTCGCAAAGAACGGAACGATCCTGTTCTGACACTCCGTCGTCCTTGCTGGTGACAGTGATGAAGGTCACTCCCGGCGGGATCTGCCGGCTGTCAAGATAAGTTTTGATAAAATCAGAGCCTTCGGATATCTGACCATAGCCTGGCTTCTGGGCATGAATAGCTGGGGTGACAAAGCTTGCACCGGCTTTACTGGCGGTTTTATAGTTCTGCCTGGTCATCTCCTTGCCTGCGGCGTACCACATAGTAAAGAACGGGTTCATCATAGCCAGTTGCATCCCGGGGGTTTGTTCCAGGGGATCAAAGAAATGCCTTTCTGCCATATCATAATAAAAATTTGCAAGCCCCTTAGGCAGTGGCGATGTTACACCGCCTCCCACAGGAGCCGATAAATGCATCACCGTAGAGATTCCATTTCCGCCGTCATAGGTGAAGGGGTTGCCGTCGCTGATTTCTTTTTGTGGATTCAAGGCTACAATATGATTGACAAAGCCACCCATGCTGTGTCCCACCAGAATGGCCCTGGGAGCGATGGTATCCATGATCTCTTCGGCTACTTTTTTGCAGACCTTGCCCCGTTGTTTTGGGTTCATATCTCTGGCAAAGTCAGTTTTTTCCACCTGTTTTGCCAACTGCTCCTCCACCTGGCTTGTCCGCAGGCTGAAGGAATCCGCCAGTTCATGGCCGTCAAGATTCAGGATTTCATCCATTTTGCCGGCAACACCGGGTATAAGACCGGTTATCTGGTCAACGCCTGTTTCAGCCTTGCCATAGAGATCATCTTCCATCAGGAAGAACTTTTTGATTTTTTCCTGATCACCGTTAAAAGACTTTATGGTTTCCACATTTTCCCGGGCCAGCTCCATACGGCTGTTGTTGATCCTGCGGGATACCAGCTGTCCTGATTTCTGGATTTCCTTGCCTTCCTTGATGGAAAGGCAGGTGCTCAAATCAGTGGGGTGTCCTGATTCCAGGGCTGCATGGAGGTAATCGGCGATACTGTCCTTCTCCCGCAGGGTGCCATGGACAATAACCACCGGGGCGTTGTTGCGGGCGGTTTTAACATCGGGACGAGGTCTGACCAGAGTGCTTGACGTTGAGGAGATTGACTTGTGCAAACCAGGATTGATGACATCAATATCAACAGAGGAATTTCCCCGGCCAATACTGACCAGATCCCCGGCATTATCATGATCATGGGCGGACTCTCTGGCGGGAGCCTTGTTTTTGTTGCCCGATGTAGAAAATAAAAAACCCGGACCTGTTTTTTGTAGCTCCACTTTAAATATCTCCTGCTGTCTATATGATCATTGATTACATGATACAATGAAACGGCAAAAGATACAATAGAAATATTATTAACAAGTTGTTAACACCTGGGGGCTTTGACTACAGTATGTGACAGGTCAGTCCTTGCGGTCAAAACGGATGAAGGGGTTGCCGGGGTTTGCGCTCCAGAGGCTCTTCATGAAAAGATCGCTCATCTCATAGGGCAGACGGCTCACATCCTGCATTTCCCGGATTTTTTCCTCCATGGCCTGTCGGTATGCCAGGTATGAATCGATGGTGGAGTTGAGGTAGTTTTCAAAAAAGTCCCGGATGAAATCCTCGTTGGATCGGATAATCTTGTAAAACAGGGAAGTGGGCAGAATATCCCGGTTGTTTTTTTCCTGCTCCATAATAATCTGGGCCAGGATCTGCTTTGTGATGTCCTGTTTGGACTTGGTTTCCACCACCTTTATATCATGGCCATCCCGGATAAGCTGGGCAATGTCCTCCAGGTTGACATAACAGCTTTCATTGCTGTTGTAAAGCCGTCGGTTGGAATATTTCTTTATCAGAATCTCTTTTTTTGTCATTCAAATCACCCCGCATATTATAAACCCGTCACGATACAAAGTCAATGAATTTTTTCGCAAGTGCAAAATTAATTGTCTGCACCAGGGATTATCAGGAAACAGTGTATATCCAGGGATGCCTAAAAAGTAAAATTCAGCTTGATGCCGATGACATTATAGTTCCTCCACACTTCTCCTTCATCCAGATCGATCTCCTGGGTCTGGGCCAGATAATAAAACTCTGCGCCACTGTTTTTTCCCAGGGGAAATTCGATTCCTGTGGAGAGTCGGTTGCGGGATATTTCAAAGCTATCCTGCCCATTGAGATAAATAAATATTTCATCGGCGACATATGGTTTGATGCGGTAGTTTTCCCCGATCCTCACCGGCAGGGCTACCCTCAGGCGATTCCTGTATCTCCACAGCCCCGCTTCAGCCGGCTTCATCCGGTATTCCATCTTATGACGGTTTTCCAGGTCAAAACTGCCCACCGGGACATCCAGAACCGCCAGTCCATAGGGTCGGTGCTCTGTCTTCCAGCGATCATCAGAACGATACTCCACCAACCGGTAACCCAGGCCGGTTCTCAGGGTGCTGTTATGCCTGTGTCGGAAATGCAAATCACTGTGGGTATAATGCATGGCCCCTTTATGAAAACGGATTGTTTTATCAAGGCGGATTTCGTTTTGTCTGTCAGGTTTGAATCTTGCAGTAGTTTCACTCCAGTATTCCCAGTGTCCCTGAGCATGAGCCGGCAACGGGGGGTAAAATAAAATCATTAACAGGACAACACATATAATACCTGCATAATTCCTCATAAATTTTCCCCTTTAAAGGCTTACAGCAGCCAACAGTTGTGAACAAAAAATTTACCGGCCATATTCGACTTTACCCTGATGCTTTCCTGCGTGATAACATTATATATGTAATTACAGGGGATGATTCTTTTGGAAATCAAATCCGGCATGCATTCATCTTCAGCCGGGCGACAATCACCCTCGGACAAAGAAAATGTCCATTCCCTCATCAAAACAAAACAAAGAGGGATCAGCACAAAGATTACAGATGATCTCGGTGAGCCGTGGCAGGCTGACGGCTTTTTACTTGGTGATGAGGGAAAAAAAGACATAGAAGCACGCCTTGATAAAGCTGAAAAAATAAAAGAAAAACTGCAAAATAAAGAAGAACTGCTGAACCTGGAAGGGCCTGATAGTTTTGACCAGCTCCAGGAAAGCATCGAACTTCTCCGGGATTTGAAGGAAAACCATGGAGAGTTAAATAAATTTGCAAAGAACCGCCGGGATCTCAAAATGCCCGGTATGCCCAAAAAAGAGTTAAAGACTCCCCCCGGCAAACCGGCAGGGGACCTCAAGCCAGGAGTCGGCGAAAAGAACACTCCCTCATATAAAGGGGACAAATCACCGGCCTTCGGTGCTCCCATCGACAATAATGACCAGGTATCCAGCGGGCCTGTGGGCAGTCCTCCTTCGGAAAAAGAACCGGCTCCGGCAAATGAGCCTCCCCCAGAGCAACCCCCTCCCAAGGAAGAGATCAATCAGGATTCCCGCAAGAGCGAAGCAGAAAGCCACAAGGAACAGATCAGAAGCCGGGAGGATCAGGAGGCCATCCAGAAAAAGGCTCAGCTGGAACAAACCCTCAGGGAAATTAAAACCATAGATACACGAATTGAAGTTATCCAGGGTGAAATAATTAACATGGAAAAAAACCTGGAAGAGCTGATATGGGAAAACCTCGACAATCCCGATTTTGATCCGGAACCCCTGAGGCTGTTAATTGAACAGAAAAAAAACCAGCTGAGGCTTCTGGAACAGGAACGCATAAAAAAAATCCTGCATATGGAATCTCTGGATCAGTCCCATGGCGATATTCACCTGGATTCAAAACATATTGACGGCATGATTACCAGGGCCATTCTGGATAAGGACATGACCGGCCAGGATCAATACAAAGCCCGGATTCTGATAGAAAACAACCTGGAGCTGTTGGAAAAAAATCCACATGACTTATCTCGACTGGATACAGACTCGAACTTGTCCAATGTCGAAACATTAAAAGCTGTCAGGGATCTGAAAAATTTCCAGGAGCTTGTCAGAGAAAAGAAACATTAACCCCAATGCTTATCTTGTAGCAGGAGTTATTTAGAGCTGATCTTAAAAAGATGAGTGTTTTTAGCAAAACCAAGTATCATCGACAAAATATCTGACCACAAATATGATGAAACACAAGGTGATATTTGCAGTTCCACTTCGTATGTGATAAACTTTCATTATTCAATTTTTTAACCTCCTATGATTAATGCGGTTGACAAACACACATTAATATAACCAGGAGTTACTCAAAGTAAAAGTGGATTGAAGTGTGTTTTGAGAAAACTCATATATCATCAGTAAAACATCCGAGATTATATAAACAGGAGAAAGGTGCATTCCCTATAATATTTATTTGATCGCACATTGATAAAATATAAATAAAAAAGCCCCCGAAGGGGCTTTTATTGCTTTTGTCAACCAGGGATTAGAACATTCCCTGCTGTCCGAACATCCCGGCGTATCTCATGGCTCCGCCAAATATTCCGTATATTGAGTTCTGCCACAGGGGATCTCCCCATATGCCAGCCATGGCTCCGCCCATCTGGCCCATGCCTCCCATTCCCATCTGGCCCATGCCAAAGGGATACATCTGGCCCATGCCCATTCCCATCTGCTGTCCGCCCATCATACCGACACCCATCTGGGGAATGTTCATGCCTGTGGTGGCACCCACACCGCCCTGATTCTTGTCGTACATTTTTGCGAACTGTTCCGGGTCGATTCCAAATTTTTCCTTGACAGTGTTAAGGGCATCCTTGAACTTCATGTCGCCGGTTCCCATCACTCCGTCGCCGTTGCCGTCAACCATGATGGTGTTTCCTGTGGCCTTGTTCACCAGGGCCTTGCGTCCGTCAACAGTCTTGATTTCAGCGTCGATTCCGTATCTCTCCTTGAGCTGGGCCTGCATCTGGTCGGCCTTGATGTTGTTCTTGTCCTGCAGGACTGAATGAACCGCCAGAAGCTCACCGGCAAACATCTTGTATTTGTTTTCCTTGCCCATGCCTGCGCCGGCAACCTCGATGGTATTGTCCATCTGGCCCATCATGCCCATTCCGCCCATGCCCATCATGCCCATAGCCTGAGGGCCGGGCATAGCCATTCCGCCCATCATCATGGCACCCTGCATGCCCATCTGGCCCATACCCATGGGGTTCATCATGCCCATCTGACCATACATCTGGGCCATCCCCGGCATACCACCCATGAATCCGGCAAATCCCATTCCGTAGGGCTGAGCATAAGACATGCCCATCATTGCCATCATCTGGGGGTTGTACATTTGAGCCTGAACAGGACTGGCACCCACCTGCATGGAAGCCTGCATGGTATATGCCTGCTGCATCATCATTGGATTTTAACCGCTGATAAAACTCATATTAACACCTCTCCAAAAAATATTATTCTTTCTTGTTACTATTATATCACGCAAATCCTTAAATGGTAAAGACTGTCAGCAAAAAAAATTTTTTTCTGGACAATCCGCAACTACTGCAACCACGGTAATCTCAGCAATAGTCAAGAGATTATTCCTTCCTTTTAATCCTTCTTAATAAACAATATAATAATTTTTATAATCAACATCAAAGTTTTATCCACACAACAGGTGGGTTGAATCATTTTATTGGAAAGCATATTTATCCGGCACTTGATAATTCCCACCGGCATGGGATCTGTCAGCCAGAAAAAAATCAACCGTTCCATGTCCACAAAAATCCATCTGGCAAATAATGAATTAGTATTACCTCGATTATATCGTGTCTTCCGGAATTCTATATAAATAATCAAACAGCATTAGACACCATCAGGAAGATTTATCTATGTAATATATATTATAATGTTAATCAAAAAAAGAGAAGCATGTAAATGCCTCTCTTTTTGAATAAAGAACCTTGTTTTAAAAATCGTTTTTTTCACCCAGGGTTTTTTCGATTTTTCTTTTCACCCTCTGGAGTGCGTTGTCAATTGACTTGACGTGGCGCTTGAGCTCCTTTGCCATCTCCTGATAAGATTTTCCCTCCAGGTATGAGAGAAGAACCTTTGACTCAAGATCCGACAAATTCTCCTGGATCTTTTCTCTCAAGTCGTCGGACAGTTCGTGACTGATAAACACCTCTTCCGGGTCTGTGATTTTTGTGCCTGACAGGATGTCCAGCATGGTCCTGTCAGAGTCTTCATCGTAAATTGGTTTGTTCAACGAAATGTATGAATTCAGCGGAATATGTTTCTGCCTTGTTGCTGTTTTGATTGCTGTAATAATCTGGCGGGTAATGCACAGCTCAGCAAAGGCCCGGAATGATGACAGCTTGTCGGCCCGGAAGTCCCTGATGGATTTATACAACCCGATCATGCCTTCCTGGATGATGTCTTCCCTGTCAGCCCCAACCAAAAAGTAGGATTTTGCCTTGACCCTGACAAAGTTCTTGTACTTGTTGATTAGATATTCAGTTGCCATTTCGTCGCCGTTTTTGGCTAACTTGACAATTTCTTCGTCCGATTCTTGTTGAAGGTTGGCCAGGTAGTTGTTGGTGAGTTTTAACAAGTTAACGCCCTCTTTCTCAAGAAAGTTAACCCGCCACAAGTTCTTACCTATTATACGAATGGAACCCCGGAGTGTCAAGTTAATTTTACGGCTTGAGATTGATTCAATTTATTATCCGACTTTAGTATTATTAATTAATATTTTGCCTGTGTCACGGGCAACAATTCGATTTAATTAAAACGAACCCCTGAAATTCAATTTTTATTCATTCCGGCAACAGATACCCCTTATACAGCTTCCCAAGGCTCAGCCATCAGAAACTCCCAAGGGCATATTGTTTGATATCTGCGCCGTTTTAAAGAATGAAATACCACATGGTCAGGGGCAGATACCCGCTTATGGATAATGTGATTTTTTTTACCTCCAAGATTTTTCAATATCCATAATTAATTGACCATGTGGCGTTTCTGTTTTTTTAATATATAAAATCTGTGGGACACAACCCCCATGAACACAACAAACACAGAAATAAAACACAACAGATGGCAGATGAATATGTTAACGATTTGTTAACCAGCCGAGATGAACTTCAATTATTGAATATATTTACCTGTGTTCTCGAATCTTAAAAAGTAGAATTGCTCCCGCCACACTGACATTTAACGACGAAATCTCCCCTGAAAGAGGAATTTTTACCAGATCATCACACATCTTTTTTACCCGGCTCCCGAGGCCACTGTCTTCGCCACCCAGAATCAGGGCCACAGGGCCTGAAAAATCATATTTAAATATTGAATTTTTAGCCTCGGAACAAGCGCCGATTGTTGAAATTCCCTTATCCTTGAGTTTTTCTATTGTGTCGGCAATATTGGTAACCATGGCCACGGGCATGTATGAATCCGCCCCCGCGGAGGTCTTGCTGACGGTGGGGGAAAGCCGGGCGCTACGGTGACGGGGAATGACCACCCCATGGACTCCCGCTCCCAGGGCAGTGCGGATAAGAGAGCCCAAGTTGTGGGGATCCTGCACCTGGTTCAGAATCAGGATGAAGGGATCTTCCCCTTTTTTCTCTGCCTGCACAAAAATATCTTCAAGGGTGTCATATTTACGATGTGACAAACGGGCAACAATGCCCTGGTGATTTGCCCCGCCACATATCCGATCAAGGGTGGAATTATCCGCAAGAGTAAAAGGAACCCCGCATCGGGCTGTGGCTTTCTTTATTTTTTTCTGGAAATCAACAGCAATGCCTTTTCTGAGGATCACCTTATCCAGGGGGCGTCCAGAATTAAGGGCTTCTTGAACCGGATGACGGCCATATATTATGTTTTCCTCATTCTGGCGGATGTTTTCTTTTTTGGATTCTTTCATATTCGTCTGCAATCTCCGGCATTGCTTCTCCTGCGGGGATATTGATGGACAGATTGACCAGGGCTGATATGGGGGTTGGATCCGGATTAATCTCCACCACCATGGCTCCTTCACTGCGGGCATAAAGGGGCAGGGATGCCGCGGGCTGAACCATGGCAGAAGTGCCTGCTACAATGAAAAGATCACAGTTGATGGCAGCTTCCATGGCACTTCTGATGACTCCGGAATCCAGGGTTTCCCCGAACCATACCACATGGGGGCGAAGCAGTGCCCCGCAGTTCCCGCAACGGGGCAGGGGCTCCTCCTGAAGCAGAAAATCAGTTATCAGGCCTTCTTTCATACATCTGGCCTTGAAAATATTGCCATGAAGCTCCAGGATCTTTCTGCTTCCAGCCTGCTGATGAAGGTTGTCAACATTCTGGGTTATGAGAGTAAAATCATCAAATAGTTTTTCCAGCCGGGCTATGGCATGGTGAGCATTATTGGGACGGCATTTCCGGATCATCTTCTGGCGGTGGCCATACCATTCCCACACAAAGGCGGGATTTCTTTCGAAGGCTTCGGGAGTGGCCATATCCTCGGGACGATGATTTTTCCACCAGCCGTCCTTTCCCCGGAAGGTGGGAATGTTGCTTTCCGCGGAAACCCCGGCCCCTGTCAGCACTGCAATTTTCATCCCTGCCCGCATGAATCCAGCAGTTTGTCTGATAAGGGAATTCATGGCACCACCCCGATCAAATCAAGATCCCTAAGACAGGAATGGGTCAGGGCAATGGCCAGAGCATCGGAAGCGTCAATGGGCCGGGGAGGTTTTTCCATGTTCAATTCCATCTGAACCACTTCCCGCACCTGATTTTTTGTGGCTCTTCCATACCCCGTGAGGCATTCTTTCACCTGAAGAGGTGTGTATTCATAAAGGGGAAGCTGATTCATCCCCACGGTCAGAAGGACAACACCCCGGGATTCTCCTACAGCCAGGGCAGTTTTGGTGTTGCGGTTGAAAAACAACTGCTCCACTGCCACCATATCGGGATGATACTCCTGAATAATCTCATTCAGTCGCTGAAATATGGAAAACAGGCGGATCTCTTTTTTTTGATCATCTCCAGTGCGGATGGCTCCGAAGGCGATGCATTCCGATGTGCCATTATGAAACTGAATCACTCCGTATCCAGTCACAGCAATACCGGGATCAATCCCCAGGATAATCATCTAACCCTCTTCCTCCAGCTCTGCCATCACCGAGTCGGGGATATCAAAATTGGCATACACATCCTGAACGTCGTCATTGTCTTCCAGGGCTTCCAGAAGTTTCAGGGTTTGCCGGGCCTGATCCTTGTCGAGGGTGACCTGGTTTTTTGCTATCATGGTAAGCTCTGCTGATTCCACCGGGTATTTTTTTTCTTCCAGGGCTTTTCTCACATCCAGGTAAGCCGAGGGGTCAGTGATTATCTCAAAATATTCATCCTCGACGATCATATCTTCGGCACCGGCTTCAAGGGCAGTTTCCATCAGATCCACCTCGGAAACCTCATGAGATTTGACCTGAATCACACCTTTCTTGTCAAACATCCAAGACACACAGCCGGCTTCTCCCAGGGATCCCCCCGCCTTGGAAAATGCGCTTCGCACTTCCGGCACAGTCCGGTTGCGGTTGTCGGTGGCGGCGTGGACCAGCACTGCTACACCGTGGGGGCCATAGCCCTCATAAACCGCTTCCTCGAAGCTTTCTCCTTCCACATTGCCCGCGGCCCGGTCAATGGCACGCTGAATGTTGGCGTTGGGCATGTTGACCTGTTTGCCCTTGGCTATCACCGTTGCCAGACGGTAGTTGATATCAGGATCCGCTCCTCCCTCCCGAACCGCCAGCATTATTTCCTTGGATATTTTGGTAAAAACCTTCCCCCGGCGGGCATCCATCTTTTCTTTTTTTACCCTTATATTATGCCATTTTGAGTGACCAGACATGCAGCCTCCTGATGGTTGTTTAAGCTTTTATTATTCCAGCTTTATTTGAAAATTTTCCCTGGCAGGATCAAATTCCTTCCTGAAGGCATCGGCATACTGGGCGGGAATGGAATCCAGTATGGCATCCACCACCATATCCACAGCCAGGTAACGTTCGTCATACATTGTTACCGAATGAAGCTGGTTGTCAATCTTGACGCTGATATGGACAATCTCTCCCCGGCAGTTTTCAGGCGTTCCATAGACCGTGGACAGCTCAAAAAAATTACACCGCATTATATTATAATACAGGTTTTCTAACTGATTCACCGTCAGTTCAAAATCCTTCCGCTGTTCAATCTCAATGCTGTCCCCCCGGATAACCCGGTGAAACTCCCCCTTGCCGTCAAGGGTTATCTGGACTTTTGTCACAGGATTCATGGTATGGGGATATTTCTCAAGGATTACGGTGAATTCCCGGAACTGGTAAAGGGATGACTGAGCTGTGGCAGGGCCGGAAAAGACCAACAGCAGGATCGCAAGAATCATGACGGCCATCAGTCTTTTTTTCAGGTAATTATTAATGGTGTTACCCTCCATACCGTCCATTGGATAAATTTTTCGCAGTAATTATTCCGGGTATTTCTTTCTTTCGGGAGAAAAACCTCTCTTGGCGGAGAAGTGACCAAGCAGTAATACAGAGGTTTTCCCAGGGAATATATTGCAGGGCTCATGGATTCCCGGTGGAAAATAACAAGACCAAGAATCAGGAGTATAAGTATAAAGTGAAGCAGATAAAAACACCGCTGATGGAGATATTCCAACGGATGACCTTGGCCGGGCAGGTTGCCCAGCTCATGATGATTGACTTTGACGGGCAAGAAATTTCCGGTGATACAAAACAGCATCTCAGCTGTCTGCCATGGGGGGGAGTGATTCTCTTCTCCAAGAATATCGGCACTTACCATCAGCTCCAAGCCCTGAACCGATCCATTGTCAATCTGTATTCCAGGGGAGGAGTCCCTCCTGTCATATCAGTGGATCAGGAGGGTGGTCTTGTCAACCGGGCGGATTTTGAAAACATGCACCTGTCCCCGGGCAATATGGCCCTGAGCCATTGTGGGGATTTATCCCTGGTGCGAAAATGCGCCTTCATCTCGGGGGTGGAATTGCGGGAGCTGGGGTTTCATCTGAACTATGCCCCGGTAGCCGATGTTAATATCAATCCCCGCAACCCGATTATCGGGGCCCGATCCTTTGGCGAAAATCCTGCCCTGACCGCAAAGATGAGCGCCTCGGCGGTTGAAGGATACCTGGATGCGGGGATCGCTCCCTGTGCCAAGCATTTTCCCGGCCATGGCGATACAATTCAAGACAGCCATATAGGGCTGCCCGTGGTAACCGGGGATATGTCCCGGCTCAGGGCCGTGGAACTGCCACCCTTTGATGCTTCCATAAGAGCAGGAGTCCCGGCCATTATGACTGCCCATGTTCATTACCCGGCAATCGATCCCGATGATAAAATCCCCGCCACCATGTCCCGGATAGCACTAAAAGAAATCCTGCGGGATGAACTGGGCTTTGAGGGGCTGATCATCACCGATTCCATGCTCATGAAGGCCATATCCGACAGTTACGGCCCTGGACCGGGAGCCACCTCCGCCATCAACGCCGGAGCGGACATGGTGATGATGTGCGGATCCCCCGGGTCCCAGCTGGAAGCCCATGGTGCAGTTGTGAAAGCAGTGGAGAAAGGCGATATAAGCCGTCACCGGATTGATGAATCTCTGGCCCGGGTTGCTGTATTCAAGGAAAAATTTGTGACGAGTCCACCGGAAATCCCGGAAATATCACCCCGGGAGAGGCTTGACACCGTCACCGAGGCATCCCGGCGGGGAGTTGCTGTCCTCAATGATCCCGATGACCTTCTGCCTGTGGAATTATCGGGTAGAAGAATCCGGATCTTGTCGCCATGCCGGGTATATCACCGGGATTTGTTCAGTGAGGCTCGTGGGGCTTCTCTATATGATTTTATCAATGGAAAGAACCCCGGCCACCTGGATCACACTCTGTATGACGGCGAGGATCCCGACAGCTTGGAGAAGGTATTTCTGGAAATCTCCCCTGAGAGCTATGACCTGATAATAATGGAGCTTTACGGACTGGGCCGGATACCCGAAGATGTTACCAGAGCGGCCATTGCGTGCTGTTCCCGTATGAGGGAATCAGGGGTGCCGGTGCTGTCAGTGGCCATGGCAAGCCCTTATGGACTCCCCTTCAATGCCACGGCAACTGCCACGGCTTATAACTGCTCAACCCTGTCAACAACAGCCCTGGCAGAAAAAATATTCTCATAACACCAGTAACAACAAAACCAAATCCCGGCTAACCGATGGAAACCAGCTCCAGCAGAAGCATCAGGACACCGGCAGTGACAAGGCCCATTCCCGACAAAACCTGCAGGATTCCATGAGCGCTCCGGACAGTTCTGGCCCCATTTTTATCTCCGGTGGTGACGGTATTTATGTCCAGATAAGGAATCCCTTCCACCCGGAGGTTTCCCTGAATCTTCACTTTTTTTCCCGTCATGGACTGAAGGATTTCATCGGTGCGGGTAAACTGCCTCAGAATTACAGGGATCACCTTATCCTCTGATTGAACAAACATAAAATCTCCATCGATTCTATTCTCCACATGATAACCGGCCAGAGTTCCTTCGGCCTCCATGAAAGTATTGACCGGAGATTTTTCCTTCCTGCCGGATATGGCTTGAGAGCTTCGAAAATGAACCCGCCGGATAATCAAGGCTACCCCCCACAGGATCAGGGGCAGGCCAAAAAGCCTGCGGGCGCCGGCAGAAAGAAGAACCCCCAGAATGAAAAACCCCGTGGGAGCAAGGTTGATTATCAGGTCTTCACCACTGGATCTAAACAAGGATTCAAGAGATTCATGGATACGACTCTTCTCTTTTACTTCTCCGCTGATATGTCCGAACCGGCCAGGAAGAGAAGGATGGCATCGGAACCGGGCCTGGCAGGCAGTGTAATGATTCTTCTCTTCCAGCAGTAATGCAGTTTCCATCAGGGATGGCGGGTTTTCTCCCCCGCCGGCAAAAAGTTTCCATATCAAGGCATCCTGCCACCGGGACGGAGAGAAAGGCAGGAAGGGGCCCATGGCCTGGTATATCCTCCGGCGGAAGGGATGGCCTTCCCTGACCGGGAGTTGCATCGGGCCACTGATCTTCTCTATGACATCCCGGAGCCTTGCCCGGTCATTGTCTGATGGAGTTGCCTGCTGATCCGCCTTTCGATGCCGGATCCTGGCAATGGGAGCAAGGGGAATCAGCAGGAGGGATTGGAATTTTCTTAATATCACCCCTGCCAAATGAGATGTCCCCGGCCTTCGGCCCAGATGAACCTGCCGGGAAGACTCAACGAACCATGCCGATGCTGCACCCACCACAAAGGGCAGGAAACAGGCCGCGGTAAAAAAGCCCACATCGGGACGGGACAGAAGAAACGCCTCACGGCGGAGAAGCAGTTGTGCGCCATCTTCTCCCGCTTCCTCCAGAAGTCCAGTGGTGATGGCCAGAGTTCTTCGCCCGCCGGGTCGGGACAGGGAAAGAATCACCGGCAGACAGTCCCGCACCGCAAGAACATCCACCCCATCCACACCAAGGCGGGAAAGCCGGGACTGAATATCTGGGGTGATATTTTTTATTTCATCATTATCTTCCCCAGAGGGATTCCCGAAGAAAAGCCCCATGATGCCAGGGGCCAGAAAGACTGTTCCTCCCATGAACAGTGTTGAAATCACCGCCGGATATACCGAGGGGACATCCCACAGGGAGAGGATGAATGAAAGGAACAGGTAAAATAGAGTTCCCTGAAAAATTATGACCAGAAAACATAAAAATGCAGTCAGAATAAGGCATTCCCCCGGTCAGGCAGTATCTGGGCTTTGGCTTTCCCCGTTGCCATTGATGTCTTCCTTGGAAAAATACTCCCAGAATATCTCCTCAAGTCTCATCTTGCGATAATCAAAATTCTCGATACTCATGGTGGACAGCCGGGAGAACACCGGCCCGAGATCCCCAGTAATCTCCAGTTTGAACCGATTCCCTTCCCTGGTCACCCTGCTGACCCCCTCTATTTTCAGTTCCTCGACGGTCACTGGCTCCAGAGTGGAAAACTGGATATACCGCTTCATCTGACGCCGGATGTTTTCCACGGTATCGTTGGCGGCGATCTTTCCATCCCTGATGATGCATACCTTGCGACAGACACGTTCTACTTCCCCCAGCATATGGGAGGACAGGAATATGGTCTTGCCCCGGCTGTTCTCCTGGTGAATCAACTCATAGAAACGCTGGGTCATCAGGGGATCCAGATTGGCGGTAGGTTCGTCCAGGATATAAAGCTCCGGCGAGGCCATGAAAGCCTGGATAATCCCCAGCAGTTGTTTCATGCCCCGGGAATAAGCTCCCACCTTCCGGTCCAGATCCACATTAAAAAAGAATCGGGCCAGCTCCCGGATCCGATCATCACATTTGACCCTTCGAAGCCCTGCAAAGAACCGCAGGTACTCCCAGCCCTTCATATTCTCATAAAACCCCATCTCGCCGGGGATAAACCCGATGCGGGAGCGGAGTTTCTTTCCGAATCGGCGGGCATCCTGTCCAAAGACCCGGACAGTACCGGAATCAGGCCGGATGATATCCAGCATCAGGTTGATGGCAGTAGTCTTACCGGCGCCATTAGGCCCCAGAAAACCGAAAATATCCCCGGACATCACCTCCAGGTCAATCCTGTCAACCCCCACTTTTTTTCCGTAATACTTGACAAGGTTACTTATGGATATTACCGGCTTCTGAGCCGGTGCCTGGTTTTCTTCCATGGGTGCTTCCTTCAATGCTTCTCTGATGGTCATCCTTCCACAACCACCCTGCCTTTTTTTATCACGGTGTTTACAAGATTCTCTCCGAAGTGATAAGGAATCAGCCGATAATCATCCACATTCATCAAGATCAAGTCCCCCTGTTTTCCCTCTTCGATGGCCCCCACCCGGGATCCCATCCCCAGGGCATAAGCTGCGTTGTGAGTGGCAGCGTTTATGGCTTCTCCGGGAGTCATCTTCATCTTGATGCATCCCAGGGACATGGCCATCTGCATTGAGCCTCCAAGACAAGACCCCGCATTGAAATCAGTGGCCAGGGACACCTTTCCCCCCCGGTCAATCATGCGCCGGGCGGGAGCGTATTCCCCGCTGTCCAGAAAGAACAGGGTCCCGGGCATCAGGGTCATAATGGTATTGGTTTTGGCTATCTGGTCGATGTCTTCATCACTTATCCTCAGGAGGTGATCCGCCGACACTGCCCCCAGGGATGACGCCATTACCGCAGATCCCATACTGGTGAACTCTTCGGCATGAATCTTCAGCTCGAATCCCATGTCCCGGGCCGCCTTCAGGATCCTCCGGGTTTCCTCAAGATTAAAGGCTCCCTCCTCGCAGAAAACATCCACAAACCGGGCAAGTTTTTTTTGCCTGACAGCAGGCATCATTTCGTTAATCACCAGATCCACATATTCTTCCCGGCGATCCTTATATTCCTGGGGCAGGGAATGAGCACCCATGAAGGTTGCCACCACATCCTGATTCGATTCCCCATCCAGCCGTGTGATAATCTCCAGCTCCCGGATCTCTTCATCGAGATTAAGCCCGTAACCGCTTTTGGCTTCAATGGTGGTTGTGCCGTGGCGAAGCATCCGATTCAGAATCCCCAGGGCATCTTCAAAAAGCCTGTCGCTTTTGGTCTTTCGGGTCTGCTCCACGGTGAAGCCGATGCCTCCGCCCTTGGCGTGAATCTCCTGATATGTTGCTCCTCTGGCCCGCATCATGAACTCTTCCACACGATTCCCCCCATATACGGGATGAGTATGGCTGTCCACCAGGCCGGGCATCAGAACCATAGGCCCTCCGTCAATGACGGTTCCTCCGGGGTTTAAAGTGCAGGATTCTTCGATTTCACTGCGGGGGCCAACGGCGATTATGTTTCCATCCAGCACTGCCACTGCGCCGGAGTTTATCAGCCCCACATCATCCATGGCTTCACCTGTTTTGGGCCGGCCCTCTCCCCGGCAGGTTATGACACTTCCGGCATATATAATCAGGTCTGCTCTATTCATGATACTTGATACCTCCAGACTTTTTAGCATATCTCAATATTACTGAACCCTTGTTCCTCCGGGCCCCATCATCTCCCGCAGGTGAACCGCGGCAATCTCCATGTCCCGGGGAGTTGTAATCTTGATATTATCGGGATCCCCTTCCATCACCCTAACCCTGCCCCCCATGGCTTCCACCAGAGAAGCGTCGTCGGTGGCGGTAATACCCTTTTCCATGGCATAGTGATAAGCAGATTTGAGGATCCTGGTGGGAAACACCTGGGGCGTTTGAACCCGACACAGACGATCCCGGCAGGGAGTCCCCGTAACCATGCCATCGGAGTCAACTTCCTTGAGGGTGTCAACTGCAGGAATCCCCGGGACACAGCCGTCATAACCGGCAATCCCCTGTATGAGCCGTTTTAACAAGGCCGGAGTCAGAAGAGGTCTTGCTCCGTCATGAATCGCCACAAATTCTGTCCGGACACATTGAAGGCCGTTATACACCGAATCTTTCCGGCTACTGCCTCCGATGACAATCTCCCTGGTCTTGTTGATGCGGTATGTCTTGATTATCTCCCGGAGGGGTTCATAGCGGGCAGAAGATGTGACCAGAATAATATCCCCCACGTGAGGGCTTTTTTGAAACACCTCCAAAGCCCAGGCAATGACAGGCTTCCCTGCCAGAGGGACCAGGAGTTTATCCACAGAGCCCATTCGAAGGCCCTGGCCTGCGGCGGGGATGACCGCGGAAAAGTTTGCCGAAGTTTCGAGGCTGTGCATTATTGTTAATTAATTCTTCTGGTGAGAATTACCTTTTTTCCAGTCTGAAAGGCCTTCGATTCAGTTTCTTTAATCATCGAGGTTAATCAGGCAGGAAATTCCGGTTTTGCACAGTAAGAGAATTATGATTTATAAACGACGGACATGTATTTGGAGTCCCGGGAAAAAATTCCTTGGGGACTCTGAAAAAGGGCCGCAAAGCCCTTTTTGTTTAAAGATTATTCACAGCAATCAAAGGATGCGCATATGGAAGACAACGACAAGCTGGAAAAGACTCCCGGTAAAGCCTCAGAGAATGTAACGGCAAGCACGGAAACCGTCGGGGAGAAGGCAGATATGAAAACCCCGGCAGAAACAGAAAGCACCGATAAGAAGGCTACCCCGGAACCCAAGGCCAAACCGAAGCCGAAGAAAAAAAGTCCCGTGGAGGTCCCGAAGGATCCTCTGCTGGTGACCTCGTCGCCTCATATCCACGGCAAGGACTCGGTTTCAAAAATCATGTGGACCGTCAGCGCCTGTCTTGCCCCGGCGGGACTGGCGTCGGTTTACATATTCGGGATGCGGGCTTTTTTCATCATGTTCTTCTGCATCCTGGGGGCGGTGGGGTCGGAATACCTGTGGCAGAAATTCACCCATCGCAAAATCACCATCAAAGACGGCTCGGCATTCCTCACGGGACTTCTGCTGGCCTACAACCTGCCCCCAACGGTGGACTGGTGGATTCCCCTGACAGGGAGCATCTTTGCCGTCATCGTGGTGAAGCAGTTCTTCGGGGGACTGGGGATGAACATATTCAACCCGGCTCTTGCAGCCAGAGGATTCCTGCTGGCCTCGTGGCCCCAGCAGATGACCACCTGGGCCAGACCCATAATGGGATTTGGAATGGACCTTGTCACCGGGGCTACTCCCCTGGACATGGTGAAGCAGGGCAGAAGCGAAATGTTCCTTGAGCAGTTTCCAAACATGGGAGTGATGTTCCAGAAGCTTCTGTGGGGAGATCGGGGCGGATCCCTGGGGGAAACCTGCGCCATCCTTCTGATTCTTGGGGGATTATATCTCATCTACAAGAAATATATCGACTGGCAGATCCCTGCAGTCTTTATCGGTTCTCTGTCGGTTTTCATGCTGGTTGCCTCGTTGTTTGGCGGGGTCAAGGTGCTGGGAGGCCCCGTGGAAACGGTCATTTTCAACATGTTCGCCGGGGGGTTGATCCTGGGGGCTTTCTTTATGGCCACCGATTATGTCACTTGCCCGGCAACAGTCAAGGGGCGAATGGTCTTTGCGGTGGGGTGCGGTGTTCTCACGGGGATTATCCGCCTTTGGGGAGGGCTTCCCGAAGGGGTCTGCTATTCAATCCTAATCATGAACGCCTTCACTCCCCTCATTGACGACAAGATCCGTCCCGTTGTATATGGAGCAAGAAAGGAGGCCCCGGCGGTATGAACTTCAAGGAGATTACAAAAACAACCCTGAACCTGGTGGTTTTTTGCGCCATAGTGGGATTTCTTCTTTCTTTCTACAACGGCCTTACCAGCGGGCCCATCGCAGAAAACCAGCGCCGGGAGATCGAAGAGGTCCAGAAGCAGTTGATGGATGCGGATCAGTTTGATACGGTCATCGACTCCGAGGCGGATCCGGGTATGCCCCATGTATGGAAAGCCATCAAGGACGGCAAAATGACAGGCTACGTGGTCAAGACCCAGGCATCGGGATATTCCTCCACCCAGCGAATCACCATAATGTACAGCCTGAGTCCCGATTTCAAGGTGATGGGAGTCAACATTGTCAGCCAGGGCGAAACTCCCGGCCTCGGCACCAACATCGAAGAGGATGTGGACCTGGGCCAGTTCGGAGGGAAACCTTTTGTTTCACAGTTTGAAGGCAAGGATCTGTCAGCCCTGAAGATCGGCAGTTCACCTCAGCCCGGCGACGGCTACATTGCCGCCATCACCGGTGCCACCGTATCATCAAGAGCCGTTACCGAGGGAGTTCACGACAGTCTGGAAAAGCTGAAATCCAAGCTGTCTGGAGAACCACAGCCCGGAGGCGACAAGCCCCCGGCAGAGGAAAAACAACCACAAGGGCAGGATGAATAATATGCAGGAATTAATCAAAATCATTAAAAACGGAATCACCGACGAGAACGCAGTTTTCACCCTGGCTCTGGGGCTTTGTCCCGCGCTGGCGGTGACCACCACCTTGGACAACGGACTGGGAATGGGCCTGGCGTTGATTTTTGTTCTCACCTGTTCTGTCACCATCGCATCCCTGGTGCGGAGTATCATTCAGCCCAGGGTGAGGATACCGGTGTTTCTGGCCATCATCGCCTGTTTTGTCACCATTACGGATTTGACCCTGAAGGCATATGTGCCGGTGCTGGCCAAGTCCCTGGGGATTTTTGTCCCTCTGATTGTGGTCAACTGTACGGTTCTTGGCCGGGTGGAGGTTTTCGCCTCAAAACAGCCTCCCCTGAAAGCCTTCGCCGACGGCATCGGAATGGGACTTGGATTCACCCTGGCCCTGGCAGTCATCGGCCTTATCCGGGAGGTGCTGGGAGCGGGAACGGTAACCTTGCTGGGGACAAAGCTTTTCACCATCCCGGTTTTCTCTCCTGCCAGCATCATGATACTGGCCCCGGGGGGGTTCCTCACCATCGGCGTGCTGATGGGATTGATTTCGTGGTATCAGAAGCGTCAGACCCTGTCGAAGATTGCCAGTTAAAAGGGAGTCCGGCAGGATCATATGCTTCCCGAGCTACCTCCCGACGAGCTGATTCACGGAGAACTGGCGGACAAGGCCCTGTAATGAAGAATCCGCCCCGATCAAGAAAAGTCATATCAAGGAGTCAAGATGGATAACGGATCATTTCTCTCACAGCTGTTTGTGATACTAACAGGAGCAGTCCTGATAAACAATTTCGTGCTGACCCAGTTTCTGGGGCTTTGTACATTCTTTGGAGTGTCCAAAAAGGTGGAACCCTCGGTGGGCCTGGGTTTTGCAGTCATATTCGTGATGGGAGCCTCATCCCTCATTGCATCAATCCTGTTCCGATATGTTCTGCTTCCCCTGAAACTGGAATATATGAGGATTGTGGTGTTCATCATTGTAATCGCCTCATTTGTTCAGCTGGTGGAGATATACACCCGGAAGATGATGCCGGGTCTGTTCAAGCAGTTGGGGGTTTACCTTGTAATCACCGCCACCAACTGTGCGGTGCTGGCGGCTCCCCTCCTGAATGTGGAGCAGGGATACGGCGTTCTTCTGTCAACCTTCCACGGCATATGCGCCGGGGCCGGCTTCATGCTGGCCATTGTCCTTCTGTCCTACATCCGGGAGAGGCTTGCCCTTTGCGATGTACCCGGCCCCCTCAAGGGGATGCCCATTTCATTCATCGCCACAGGGCTTATGGCCATAGCCTTCATGGGGTTTTCCGGTTTGAAGATCCCTTTTTAACCCATATCCAGAAGAGGTTTGCAAACAATGGATTTAATGCCGATAGTTACAGTAGTAGTGATGGTTTCCGGAGTCGGAGCCGTTCTTGGAGCGGGTCTTGCATCTGCAGCCCAGTATTTTCATGTGGAAGTGGACCCGAAAATATCCCAGGTGGAGGAAGCCCTGCCGGGGATTAACTGCGGAGCCTGCGGTTATGCCGGATGCGCCGGCTACGCCGAAGCAGTGGCCACGGATCCACAGGTCGGGGCAAACCTCTGCATCCCCGGCGGTGACAAGACATCCGACGAGATCGCCCGGATTACCGGCAAAGATGCGGTAGCCGGAATTAAGAGGATTGCCATCCTTCGATGCGCCCAGGACAAACGCCGGGCCGCGCCCCCTAAATTCGAATATCAGGGAGTTATGGACTGCGCCGCCATCGAACTGCTTCACGGCGGGGGATTCACCTGCCGTTTCGCCTGTGCCGGCCTTGGAAGCTGTGCCCGGGCCTGTCCCGTGGGAGCCATCACCATGGAGCATGGCCGTCCTATGGTGGATCCCGGCAAATGCACCGGTTGCGGAATATGCGTAAAAATATGCCCCAGGGATGTTCTGGAACTGGCGGTTCATCCCGGCAGGGTTCAGGTTTACTGCCGAAACACCGGAGCACCAAAAGAAAAGCGGAAGATTTGCTATTCCGCCTGCATCGGTTGCCGGCTGTGCCAGAAGTTCTGCCCCTACGATGCGGTTGTCATCGAGAACAACCTTGCCCGCATCGATCATGAAAAATGCCCCCAGGACTGCCCCAGGCCCTGCCTCGACAAATGCCCCACCGGGGCCATCCTTGCCCGGGGAGAAGAAGCCGGCCCCAGGAATGCTCCGCTCCTTGAAAAACATCGGGATCTGCTGGTGTAAATAAAATAACAAAAGAATCCCTCCGGGGATGAGTATAGATTTTGGGTCAGGTGAAAGCCTGTCCTAAATTTTTTTTAAGAAAACCAAGCCATTTATCCGCCGGGTTTGCCGGCAGAAAAGAGGGACAGCCGATGATGAAAACAGATGTTGACCTTTGTGCCATAGCCCGAAAAGTTGCGGGAGAATGCCTCAGAATAAGGCCCGGAGAAAATTTCTGGATATCGTGTTCCGACAGTTTTTACTACGACTTCGCCCAGGAGATGGCTATGGCATCCATCGAAAGGGGAGCATATCCCTACATCACTATGTCTTCCGATGCCATAGCCCGAAAGAAATATGACAACTCCCTGGATTATCTCAAGAAACCCGCAGTTTTCTCTCCTGCCATCATCGAAGTGGCCGATGTGATGCTTCACCTGGGGTTTCCAAAAGATCCCCTTTACCTCGACGGTGTTTCACCCTCGAAGCTGGCAGCAGGGGCCATAGGTAGCAGGAGTTACACCGAAGCACTTCTCAAAAGAAACCAAAAACGGGGCAACTTGAGGTGTTCATCATTCTTATACCCCACCCCGGAAGCTGCCGACAAGTACAATATTCCATACGAAGAGTATCATGACCTTATCTGGAAAGCAGTTGACATTGACTATCAGGCCCTTTCAACCCGGGCCAGAGAGCTTGCCCGAATCCTCGACGAAGGAAGCAGTGTCCACATCAAAACCCCCGACGGCACTGATCTGACCTTTTCCATAGAGGGACGGCACCCCCTCATCGATGACGGAATCATGGACCAGGAAGACATCGATAAGAACATGTATCTTCAGAACCTCCCCACCGGCGAAGTCTATATCGCACCAGTGGAGGACTCCGCCACAGGAACCGCAGTGTTTCAATACAACATCTTTCATGGAAAACCCCTGGTGAACTTTCGGGTTCGTTTCCAAGAAGGCAGAATCGTTGAGATGGAAGCCGATGAAGGCCTGGATCATTACCGGGATATAATGGAAAAACAGACCGGAGAAAAATACCGCATCGCAGAACTGGGCATCGGCCTGAACCCGGAGGTGACCAGAGTAACCGGAGAACTGGCCCTGGATGAGAAAATCATCGGCACCATCCATATCGCCACCGGAGAAAACCGGATGTTTGACGGCGGAAGAAACCAATCCTCTATCCACTGGGATATGGTGATGATGAACCCGCAGCTGACCATCGACGGAAAAACAATACCCCTTCAATAACAAGGCCATCCAAAATGAGAAGGAAACTTTGGCTTTTCTTGGCTTGATTCCTTGCCTTGATTCCTTGGAGAACCTTTTTCTTGCCCCATTTAAAATGGAGGAATGTTTCTCGGGATTGAGTTTTTCCGAAATGTCCCATCATCGGGCCGATTTATATGTTTTCCTTATTCAAACCCTTTGTAAAGGTTCTCCAAACCTGGAAAAAAGATAACTCACACCGACACATAAACAACGGCCCGAAAGTTTTAGCCCACCGATCATGACTATCCCGTGTCATATTGGGCACTTCCAAAGTGCCAAAAAGAACTTCAACGAGGGCTTCGCCAGTTCTAACTAAACATAAGAATATAATAAGGAAATGAGAACGCCCACCGAATCATAACCCACGGCCCGAGAGTTATATCCCAACAATCATGATAATCCCGACTCATATTCCCCGATTCTAAATCGGGCACTTCTAAAGTGCCCCACGGCCTGGGAGGTTTTTTTGCCGGGCTGGTTTGACAGTCTGCATCGGCCTTGATCCTTTCATC
>CAYNGH010000008.1:0-46046 GCA_964396845.1 uncultured bacterium
GATCCCAGGCGGAAGTGTCGGTGATTGCCAGTGCTGTGGATGAAGCGGGCAATAAGCCCCAGACCGATGACATGCCTCCCCTGGAACAGCCGGGAGAACAGGGATTATCCTTCAAGTCATTCAAGAGAGATTTGAAGAAACTGCTGGACTCCCCTGTCAGAGAGAATCCCCAACCCCGCCAGGCCAGACCCGGCCAAATAAAGAACAATACAGTAATCCAACGGGAAAGCCAGAAATTTATTGCTCCCAGTGGCGAAAAAACTAAAATCACCAAGGCTGCAGAAATGGAAGGAATCAGAATCAGTTCCCTCATGCGCCGGCGCAGGTTTTTCAACAACGAATCCCCCATCGACAACGACAGTCTGGAGGTTGGCATGGCCAGTGCCAGCGGGACAATGGTTTACACCTCGGTCACAGCCACAGTCCAGGTTTTATCCCTGATTGCCCTGCTCAATTTCGCCAAGGCACGGTTTCAAGGCGCAGTAATTAATGTCCGCAAGACCACAAAAAGCTGGAAGGCAATCCTGCCGGAAAACAGAGTCAACAAAAGACCTTCTCCCCTGGAGAGAAAATATCATGACCTGTGGACAGGAAGCCGAATAAATTAACTTTTTAGTGACCGATTCAGGCAGGAATGGGGTCTGTTTCCCGGAGCCTTGCCCTGGCGGCGGGATCTCCCGGGCTTATATCAAGAGCCTTTCTATATTGGGATCGGGCTTCTTCACTGCGTCCCAGCCGTCGGTACATGTCCCCGAGATAAATATGAAACAGAGTCTTGAGGCTGGGCTGTTTGATGGTATGAAAAATTATGCAAAGAGGCAGTTTTCCATCGAAGAGGGTCAGAAGTTGTTCCAGAATCTCCGTTGCCTTCCCGGGATCATTGCCCCTTCTCAGTTTGAAGAACTCAAGAACCCCCTGTCGGATTTCCCTGGAAAGAAAGTGAACCCGGAATCCCCGGTTTATCATATCCTGATATTCCCGGTATATCTTATCCATCATCTCATCATGGGAATCAAACTTGTCAAAATAAACCTCCCGGAGCATCAGCAGATGCTCGCCGAATAACATCAGCTTGAGGTAATGGGGCTGTTTCCATTTCCAGAAATAATCGAGGGCCAGATCAATATATTTTTCTCCCCGCTCCAGGTTTCCAGTGCGTATATAGAGGATAGCCAGACACAGGCATACATCCACATAATCGCCAAAAATCTCCACACCGTAGTTCAGGGCATTCTCAAAAGCTCCCCTGCAACGGGTCAGGTTCTGTTCCTGCAGATATGCGGTGGCCTCCACCACACGAATCTCACCGTTTTCCGGCTTCAGGCTTATGGCATGGTTCAACAGCTTCCATGCCCGATCCAGGGCATCCTGACGGTCATCCCCGGCAAGTTTTTTCACGGGAATGCTCCAGAGCCAGGCATCAGCTTCCACCATCACAAAACGATAGTCCCCGGGAAACTTCCTGCGTCCCCGACGGCACAGATCAATGGCTTCTCCCACATTGTAAAGCATCAGCTGGATCTCCGCCTCCCGGTAAAGGTAGTCCGGGTTGTGGGAATCCAATTCTGATGCCCTGGAAAAGGCCACCAGAGCTTCCTTCAAATCCCCTCGGCTCTCCAGGAGATCCCCGTAAATCTCATAGTAACGGGGAGTTTCCTGCTCCCGGTCAATCATTCCCGCTACCATTTCCAAAGCTTGTCCCAGTTTGCCTTCTCCGGTCAGACGGCAGATTTCCTGTTCAAAAACTACTCCCGACATACTTATCATCTCCCCCTAATAAATATTTCCGGAAAGTCACATCTCTTCCCGGTGATCCCTGAATTTCCGGGGTTTTACCCTTCCCTCGCAAAACCATTTCTCTTCGATATTCTCCCGGGCATCTGATTCCACAAGAACCTTCAGGTTGACGGCATCCTTCACCCTGCGGACTACTTCCCGATGAACCTTTTCATTCCGGGAATCCACCGTCACCCTCAGGAGGTCGCCCCCGGTATTGTCTTTTAATACTTCTATAAGATGAGCAGAAACTCCCTCCACCGACATGACCGCTTCTTCAATTTGCTGGGGAAACACCGACTGTCCTTTAATCTTTAGCATTTCATCCCGGCGTCCTTCAATGGCCATCACCCGGGGAGAATTCCTCCCGCAGGGACAGGGATCCACCTCCACAGCAGTAATATCACCGGTGCGATAGCGGATCAGGGGCATGGCTTCCCTTCCCGTCAGAGTCAGCTCAAGTTCGCCGGTTTCTCCTGGAGGCAGAAACCTGCCGGTATCGGGGTCAACCACCCGGGCAATGTAGTAATCCCAGGGCACATGATGACCGCAACGGGCAGGACATTCCCACAGACCCGTGTTTAATTCCGTCGAACCGAGAATCGAATAGAAGGGGACACCCCAGATGGCTTCAACCTCCCTTTGCAGGGCTGTGGGTTGCCACCGGTCATGGCGGATGGTGCCTCCGGTGGCGATGATTTGCTTCAGATTTAAATGTCGCCGGGGGTCAAGGCCCATATCCCCGAGGCTCCGTCCCAGGGAGAGAAAATACTGGGGAATCCCGAATAATATGGTGGGAGAATGATGCTTCATTATTTCCGCCTGCCGGCGGTGTCCCACAGGCCCGCACCGAAGGGTCAGGCATCCCAGGTGCCGTTGAAACATCTCCACCATCACCCGGGTGGGCTGAAGCAGGTTGTCGCCGGTGAGGGTAACCTGAACTGTATCGGTGTGGTCAATTCCCAGTCCCAGAGCACCTCTGGCGCAAAGTGTCGCAAAAAAATCCAGATCCCCGCAGGTCATGGGAAAGTAAACAGCCCTGCCTGTTGTCCCCGAGGTGGGGCATATGTCGATCCATTCATTTCTGGAGGCACAGGTCATCCGGGTGAAATTCTCTGCCACCATTTTGCGATCAACGGGGGGAATCGATTCCAAGTCATCCAAAGACCTGATGCATCGGGGTTCAATACCGGCTTCACGATACAATTCCCGGTAAAATGAAGAGTTTTCCATGACTTGATTCAGGGTGTCTGTCAGATTTTTTGCCTGGATATCCCGGATCCTTTCTGGACTCATCTGTTCAACATTAAAATCGGTATTCATAATTCTCCTGTTTCTTCAACATCAGGACAGATCCTGTGATTTGTCAATTCGAGAAGAAAATAACGAAAAGCCCGGCTCAAACCCCGGAAGATTTCCTTTCAGCATGGAATAATTCCAGTTAATTTCTGTCAGGTTCCATATGATGAAAAATCACCTTTGTGAAAGATGCCTGGGCAAAGGTACCATTGACAGGGATTCTGAACAGGATGATAATATAAGAAGCAGTCCATCATTCTCCCCTTCCCCTGAGCAGAAAACAGCGCCGGACAGACATGAGGTTTCCTGTCCCATCTGTGGTGGCACAGGTTTGCAGGATGGTTATCATACGGCCTGAATTTTTTAGAGGACAAGGCCCTTGGAAAGGCAAATAATATAAGAAACCATATCAGGAGGTAATATTCTTGAACAGTCGCAGTAAAATTATAATACTACTAATGCTGGCAGTATTGACCATCATGCTTTGCCCCCCGGCCGAGGCCCGTATTGTCACCGATGCCAGCGATGATTTCGACGAGCTACTTGATGGGATTCTCACAGGATACAGCCGGGAAAACATCCGGGAAAAACTAAACAAAAAATTCCAGTTTGACTACAAGCCTTATCTGGATGGGGAAAAAAAGCTGGATTTCTCTCCGGATCAGGCATTATTCCGCCGGCTGTATTTTTATGTGACCCTGAAGTATGTGGAGCCGGTAAAAGACGATGCGCTCATAAGCGGAATGTTTGCCGAGGTGGAAAAACTTCTGGATCAGGCCAAGGTGGACACATCAGCCCTGGCAAATGTCCCCCGCTCCAACGCACCTATGGATGACATCGTCAAGGCTTACGGCAACAAGGTGGACCCGGACATTCTGCGGTTTGCAGTCATCCGGGGAATGCTGGAGGGCCTAAACGATCCCCACACGGTCTTTCTTCTCCCCGACGACTACCAGAGGATGAAGGAATCAATCGCCGGGGGGAATTTTTATGGAATCGGCGTGTTTATCATGCTGGATCCCGATAATTACAACTGGCTCACAGTGTCAGAACCCATCGAAGGAACCCCTGCCTTTGATGCCGGCCTGAAACCCGGCGATGTTGTGATAGAGATTGACGGTGAATCCACCAAAGGTCAGCCCATAGACGTGGCGGTCACGAAAATCCGGGGCAAGGAGAATACCCGGGTGGTGCTCACAGTGAAACGAAGGGGAGAAGACAAGCCCATCAAGGTTCCCATCACCAGAGCATTCATCCATGTCAACTCGGTGAAGGCGAATCTCATCAACGACAACATCGGTTATATCAAGCTTCGCACATATGGTCAGGATTCCGGAGAAGAACTGGACAAGGCTCTGCAGAACCTGAAAAAGAAAGGCGCAAAGGGAATAATCCTGGACATCCGCAACAATGCCGGGGGACTCATAGATGCCTCGGTGGATGTCTGCAGCAAGTTTCTGCCCAGGGGAGTGCCTGTGGTTCAGGTGGCAACCCGGAGTGGATCTCCCAGAACATACAGAACCAGTGGCGGAACTCACCCCAATTATCCCATGGTGATACTGATAAACGAGCTTTCCGCCAGCGCATCAGAAATTACCGCAGGATGTCTCCGGGATCACAAGAGGGCTGTTCTCATCGGAGAAAAAACCTTCGGCAAAGGCTCAGTTCAGGAACTGATGACCATCCGAACCGATGGTGAAAAGGAAACGGCCCTGAAGATTACAATAGCTCAGTTCTATACTCCCAACAAATCCAGAATCAACAAGGTGGGTCTGGAACCGGACATTGTGGTTCCCATGGATCTCCGGGATGCGGGGATTGACCAATATGAGAAGGACCTCCAACTGCAAAAAGCGGTAAGCTATCTCAAGGAAAAAATCTGAACAATAGAACATCCCACAGGCAATCAGAAAGAGGATGCAGAACTTGTGTCCTCTTTTTTTATTATTCCACCTCATTTAATAGAAGGATTTGCCCCTTTGTTCTTTAAGTGATTCCCGAAAAGATTCAGCCCTTTATTTTTGCAAGGAGGACTTCAGATGAGCAGTACCACAGCCCGGAGCAAACAGCAGTGGCAGGAAACCACCCTGAAAACCGCAGTGGATCGTTTCCCCCCAAGGCTTGCGAACCCTGAAACCACATCAGGGATAAATATCGATTATCTCTACACACCCGAGGATCTTGCGGGATTCGACTATCAGCAGAAACTTGGGCATCCCGGTGAATATCCCTTTACCCGGGGAGTTCAGCCCACCATGTACCGGGGCCGGCTGTGGACCATGCGCCAATATGCCGGGATGGCTGATGCCAAAAAGACCAATGAGAGATACCTGTATCTCCTGAGCAAGGGAACCACCGGCCTGTCGGTGGCCTTTGACCTGCCCACCCAGATGGGCCTTGACTCCGACGATCCCCGGTGCCTGGGAGAAGTGGGCCGTGTCGGAGTTGCCATCGACTCGGTGGAGGACATGCGCCTTCTTTTCAACAAGATCCCATTAGATCAGGTCAGCACATCCATGACCATTAACGCATCCGCAGGGATCCTTCTGGCCATGTATATTGTGGTAGCCCGGGAACAGGGAGTGGAGCAGTCGAAACTCCGGGGTACTGTTCAGAACGACATCCTGAAAGAATACTGCGCCCGGGGCAATTATGTCTATCCCGTCAATCCCAGCATGCGCCTCACCTGCGATCTTATCCAATATACATCAAGCCACGTTCCCAAGTGGAATCCCATCTCCATATCAGGGTATCATATCCGGGAGGCAGGATCCTCCGCAGCCCAGGAGATAGCCTTTACCATGTCCAACGCCAGGGCTTATGTGGAGGCGATGCAGGAGAGGGGAATGAAAGTGGATGATTTTGCCCCCAGGCTTTCATTCTTCTTTAACGCCCACAACAACCTTCTGGAAGAAGTGGCCAAGTTCCGGGCAGCCCGTCGGATATGGGCCAGAATGATGAAAGAGGAATTCGGAGCCAAGAACGTCAAGTCGATGCATCTTCGATTCCACACCCAGACGGCGGGATCCACTCTGACATCCCAACAGCCCATCAACAACGTTGTGCGGGTTGCCATGCAGACCCTGGCAGCGGTGATGGGAGGGACCCAGAGCCTGCATACCAACTCCTATGACGAGGCCCTTTGTCTGCCCACGGAAGAATCAGTCACCGTGGCCCTTCGAACCCAGCAAATTGTAGCCCACGAATCAGGCTGCGCCGACACCATCGATCCCCTGGCAGGTTCATATTATGTGGAGTCCATGACCGATGCCATCGAAACAGAGGCCCTCAGGATAATGAAAGATGTGACAGATCACGGCGGAGCTGTCAGAGCCATCGAGGACGGCTACATCCAGCGCTGCATCCATGAGAGCGCTTATTCCTATCAGAAGGAAGTGGAAAAAGGAGATCGCATCGTAGTAGGAGTTAATAAATTCCAGGTGGATCAGGGCGAAAAATTCGAGGTTATCTCCATGGATCCGGAGATTGAAAGAAACCAGGTGGATCGCCTCCGGGCATTCCGGGATTCCAGAGATGCCGGCGCAGTCAGAACCCAGCTGGACAACATTGAAGAAAAGGCAAAAACCGGCGAAAACCTGATGCCCCATTTCATCGATGCGGTATCCTGCGGAGTCACCGTGGGGGAGATATGCAACCGCCTGCGGGACATATGGGGAGAATATGTGGACCGGGCGCAGTAATAGCAGTAATAATTGATGGTATTTTTCAATCAACAAGGCCCCTGAAGGGGCCTTGTTTTTATCAAGTATCGGCAATCAGTTAACAAATTTGCAACTATATTTAACATTTTTTTAATCAGTATTACGATTTTTTATTGTATAATTTTGCCAAGAACACAAAACTTCACAAGAAAGATCAGGAGAAAGATTATGAACACATCATCAATAAACCCGTTGTCACCGGGCCCAATGGGAATAACGCAGAATTTCTCAAGAACAGTCAAAAAAGACGCTGTCAACACCCCGGAAGATACCGTCATATTGCAAAAGGCAGAATTTGCAGAACAATCCTTGAAGCTTATGGGGGATTCGATGAAAATTTTCGACAACAATCCCCAGTTTGATCTTGCGCCGGAAGTAGGTGTCGTGAATGCATTTCAGTTCAAAGCAAGCTCCCAGGACCCGGAGGTTGAAGTTATCACGAAGTTCAACCCTGAAACTAAACAGCTTATAGAGTATCAGTCCTTCACTCATGACAACAGCATGAAAAACCTGGCCCGCTGGGATGAAAACGGCAAGCTGTTCAAGATTCAATGCACCCGCCAGCATGGAGATGTCAGGGAAACCTTGAGGATTGAAAACAACAGAACCGACGGTACAATAACCTGGACGCAAACAGTCAGTCAGGGCAGTTAAAGTTGATGCCCTCAGGCTGTTAAGGATCCCTGCAAGTTTTAGAAAAGAAAACCCCCGGCAGTCATCATCGGGGGTTTTTAGTTTTGTTTTAACAAATTGGGCGATTTTTTTTACACTTTCTTAACACTACTGATAGGATAGCATGATAATATGTAAGTATAAAACTGAAAACTTGGAGGATAAAAATGATCTATTATACATCAACAGAATTAATGGGAATAAAGCGGGATTTTTCCGGAACCATAAAAGGAAAAGTGGACAACCCCCAGGAGGTATTGACTAAGGGTAAAGTCAGCAAACTGGAGAAACAAACCAAAGATGCAATGGAAAGCTATGTCAAGGCTGACAATACAAAGCTTGACCTGATTCCCGAAGCAGGTAAATTTGGAAACGTGATAAGACGGAAAGACGGAATCAACGTATCACAGTATGCGGTATTCTGCCCTGAAACAAAAAAGCCCATCAGTTTTGAAGCCACTGCGGAAGATAACAGTGTGAATCTTAAAGCAAGCTGGGACGACTCGGGAAACCTTGCCTCGGTCAACAGTACCCGCAAATTTGGAAACAAAACTGAAGCTGTCAATTTCAGCACAACATATGAAAATGGAGAGAAGATAATCAAATTTGAAGAACAGGTTATGATTATCGCCGATGAAAAATAACCTCCTATTTTGAATCATCATTAATGTTAATAACTTGAAATGCAAAAACCCCCGGCAGTCATCATCGGGGGTTTTTGTTTTTATTTGTTGTTCCCGTGGCTCATCGTCCCCGGAGGCGGTTCCCCTTCTGGAGGATGAAGCTGGCCAGCTCCGCATGGCCCTCGATGGATGCTAACTGGGAAGGAGTGCGGCCGTATGTGGTTTCCTTGGCGTTTATATCGGCCCCGGCATTAAGAAGCATATCCACAATATTCTTGAAGTCTTTCATGGCGGACACATGGAGAGGCATGTATCCTCCCTTGTCCCGGTGGTTGGTCTTGGCGTCGTTGTCCAGAAGCCATCGGACCAAATCTTCTTCTCCCGAAAGACATGCAATAATCAGAGGAGTCTTTCCCTGGATATCTTCCTTCCGGTTCACGTCAGCCCCCTTCTGATGAAGAACCTTTGCCATTTCCAGATTTTTGTTATCTATGGCAAAATGAAAGGGAGTCCACCCGGATTTGTCGCCGATGTCAACTGCAGCCCCCAGGTATGTGAGGGTTCGAACCATTTCGAGGTTGTTGGTTTTTGCCGCCAGATGCAGGGGAGTCTGCTTTTCATTGTTGAGAACTTCAAGCTTGGCTCCTGCCTCTATGAGCATCTTGGCTATTTCGTCTTTTCCTGCTTCTATGGCAATGTGCAGGGGAAGTCTTCCTTCGCTGTCGGGGATATCAAGTTTGGCCCCTTTTTTCAAGAGAAGCTCCACCAGTTTTTTATCTCCCCGCAGGGTTGCCCGGGAAACCATGGGAGGGTCCCCTTCTTTCCTCTGATTGACATTCTTTGTGAGAAGAACCTTTAAATATTCCAGCATTAACCTTCCCCTTGGTTGGTATTTCTAAAGCATTGCTCCGTTTTTCTGCAGAAGTTCCACCACGTCGTTTTGTTCCTCGTTCATGGCATAGTTGAGAGGTGTTGCACTGTGCACATCCTGGGCGTTGATGTCCGCGCCGTTTTTTATGAGCAGTGACACGATCAGGGGGAACCCGTGGGCCGAGGCCAGGTGCAGGGGTGTAATATACAGCATATCCTTCTCGTCAATCATTGCGCCCTTTTCCAGAAGTAATTCCACAATCTCGATATGCCCGTGGGCCGAGGCCAGATGCAGGGGAGTTCTTCCCGATTTTGTCTTGGCATGAATATCAGCACCATTTTCAATGAGGAGAGTTGCAATGGTGAGCTGTCCGTCACCGCAGGCCAGATGAAGGGGTGTGCGCTTGTTCTTGTTCATGCTGTTCACTTCAGCCCCTTCCGCAAGAAGAAGCTTGGCCATGTTGTAATAGGGATCGACCTCAATCTCTTCTTTTTTCCCTTTCTGCTTCTGATGCTTGGCATAGGCTTCCATCTTCAGGAGAATCAGGGCTGCTTCCTTGTGACCGATGCTTCCGGCGACTCCCGCGGCAGTATATCCCTGGTTATTGGTAATCAAAACATCGGCGCCATTTTGCACCAGGTATTTTATCAGCTGTTCATGGCCCTGTTCTCCGGCCACATGCAGAGGAGTGTTTCCCTGCTGATCCTGAATGTTGACATCAACCCGACGTTCAATCAACAGCTGAACCTTTTCCAGGTCCAGCCTTTCACAGGCGGAATGAAGCGGGGTCCTCTCCCGGACTTCATCCAGCTCGGTATTGCTGTAAAAAACCAGCTCTTCTTTGTTGAGGGCATCCATATCCTTGATATACTGCAAGGTTCGATGCAGGGACACATAATGAAGAGGTGTGGAGTCGTTGTCATCCACAGATTTGGGCAGTTTTCTGTCTTTTTTTATGGCTATGCGGATCTTGTCAAAATCACCCCCAAGAAGGGCTTTTTTTATGTCCTCTTTCAACTTCGGCTTTTTGAACAATCCGAACATCTCAAATCCCGCCTTTCAAAGGAATGGTTCATCTCCGGGGACTCCCTGTTGCCGGGACAACTCGTATATCTTAAATAAACAGTCCCCAACTCCTTTTTTATCCTTTTATGTGAAACATTTCATAATCAGCCCAGGATAATATTACCTTCCTCAAACTGTTTTGATATTGGTTTTCCACAGGAAGTCCAGCTTTCTGAAGAGGACCATATGAGAACCATTACCGGCCAGAAGGGATAAGATTTTATTCTCTCATAAGCATCCTGGTGCGACTTGATGAACATCTCCCGGAACTGCTCCGGAGAAACCCTGATGGGTTTGTATCCCTTTTTCATCAAAAAATTCACCCCTTCCCGGTGACGATCCAGCATAGTGCTGATGGGAGCATCGGGAAAAATCTGAAGCATACCCCGGGGATCCCTGGGCATATTGCCTGCATCAACAGCCATGGCGGTGGTGAGGGATACATCCCCGCCATAGAGGCTCACCACATCGCCGATTATCCGACTGCCCATATGGTAGAGGCAGAAGAATATATCTTCTTCTCCATGGACGAAACAGTAAACAATCGATTCGGGAAGAATTCTCATAAAAAATTCGTCAGTCCTGTCAAAGCCCAGGGTTCTGAGGAGCTCTTCTCTCTCCTCAAGGTCTTTACGGCACTTTTCGAGATTCTTCCGGGGAATGTCCTCAGGCTTCAGGGAAGGACGGGAGTTATATAGAACAGAAAAAACAATCATGGTAACCATGGCCATGGGGATCAGTATGAGCAGGGTGATATATAACGGAAAGTGAAAAAAATGTGACAGCACCACAATTGCAACTCCATACAGCACCCCTGTGAGAATCCAAAACAGCAGGCTCAAGGAACACCTCCGGCTCTTCTGTAATTATAAATAAATGGACATCTGACAGGTATTCATAACAGGTTTACTATTATGCCGGAGATGAGAAAAATCCTCCGGCGGGAGAAGCGAGGAAAGTGAAGGAAAACCCCGGCTTCTGGAAAATACTAACAGCAGGAGTTACTCAGAGTTGATCTTAGACAGATGAATGTTTTTAGCAAACCCACATATCATCGAAAAAATATCTGACCGCAAATAGAATGGAAACAACTGTCTTCTTCTTTGAAAATTCAACAGATCAAACACAGAATAAGACTTAGGATTGGAGGGAACAATCGTGGGGTTTAAACGGGAATTTGAAAAAAAATTTGGCACCGGTTTTATCATTGTGTTGGCCCTGTTTTCACTCTTGACGGTGTACTACTCCATCAAGGTCAAGAACAGCTATCTAACCGGATACAGGGCAAATATCATCAAGGCTTATGATGATATGGACGAACACCAGCAGGAGCAGGCTGACAGGATCCTGACTGTTCTGGACCAGGGCCGGCTTTATATCCAAGAAGAAGAAGAACATGCCCACGACTTTTACGATCAGGCCTATTTTGGGGAACCCTGGCGCAAATGGGTCAGCTCACCTCTTATTTGGATGAAGGCTCGAAACTCCATGTTTGTTCTTGTTCTTATGGTTTTCTTGTTTATCCCTGTCGGGGCAATGATGGAGGGAATTTCCCTGTCAATTGCCCGCAAAAAAATGGAAAAAGCCCAGGCTGAACCTGGCGAAACCCCTTCCCAGAAAAGAAAAAAATACAAGGACACCCATCAGATTCCAGGAAACAGGCTTTTTGACAGGTTTTCTTTCTCCTTCAGGATGGATCCCAGGGTCGGCATCGTGGCAATCATTATCCTGTTCGGATTTTCCGTCAGTCTTGCCGGCAACCTCACCCGGGATCGGCTGGAGTATTTTCCCACATCCCTGGATCGTCCCATCGGGGTTCAGCTTTTTTCCGAGATGATCGGCGAGGCCCGCACCATCCTTGCATCTTACATTTACATTCGGGCGGATTTATATCACCATGAGCGGGAGGACAAAATCCGCTGGGACCGGGACCCGGCAACCCTTCCTCTTTACCGCGTCATCACCGCCCTTGACCCGAAAAATGTCAATGCCTACGACTTCGGCGGATGGCACCTGGCCAAGAATTTCGGGAAGTACGACCAGGGCATCAGTTTCCTTATGGAGGGCTTAAAATATAATCCCGACAGCTTTCAGCTTCATTTCACCATCGGGGACATATATTACTTCAAAGAAGAGTTCCAGGGAGCCATCAGGTATTACCTCAAGGCCTTGGACCTGGCCCAGGATCCCACTGATATAAAAAACACTCTGCGCCGGCTTTACTGGTCAAACCGCCAGTTGAAAAACTACGCCCTTGCAGGTCAGTATGTGAGGATGATGCACAGTATCGACCCCACCGATGCCAGTGCAAAGAACCTGGCCGAAGAACTGCACCAGCTGATCACCGGGAAAAAAACCGAGGAAGAAATGGAAAGAGAAAAAGAAGAACTCCGCCGACAGCACAAGGAAATCCACGGTGACGGCCCTCCCGACCTTGACCGGGATCCTCATCACCATCATCACCACCACTGATGGCATTTCCCAGCCTGCCATGTTTTAACAGGGTTTTGACAGTCACAGGAGGCATCAGGTGGAGGTTCGAGTTAAGCCTGCAACCGACAGCCAGAAAATAAACCGGCCCCATAACAGGACAGTTTTGCTGTTCAATCCCGACAGATCATTTCCAGTTTCAAAAGGGGCAAAAAGGGCTCCTCCAGGTAATCCCCTATGGATTGTGGAATTATTGGAAAAAGAATAAATGGATCAACTGCAGAAAAGAGAAATCCGCAACAGTCCTGTTCAAAAGACAGTTCTCTTGGCAATCCTCATCGCCATCTCATCGGTAATTCAGGTGGTGGAAAACCAGGTGTTCCCTTCGAACCTCCCCTTGCGACCGGGATTTGCCAACGTGGCCATACTCCTGGTAATTTCAATGTACGGCCCCAGGGAAGCAGTTCTCACCGCGGTGGCCCGTTCTGTTCTGGCATCCCTTGTAACCGGCAGGCTCCTGTCAGCTCCTTTCTTTCTTTCCCTTTCCGGTGGCATTGTCAGTGCCCTGATCATGGGGTTTCTTCTGAACCGGTTTGAAGAATTATCGATAGTCGGAGTCAGCCTGACCGGGGCCATAGTCCACAACACAACCCAGCTGATGGTAATCCGGCTTTTTCTGATAAGCCATGGGGGGGTTCTGGCTCTGGTGCCGTGGATTTGGATTTTATCTCTGATAACGGGTCTTTTTGTGGGGTTCACCGCCCGTTGGATTCTGGGGACTGCCCCGGCAAAAAAACTGGCCAACCCGGGAGGGAATAGCCCGGATCCCGTTAAAATTTGACAGGGAAGCCACAATTTTTTTTGGATGGAGTTCTGGTGATTATTGACAAGAACAGAGAAATTGAAATACTTATCAGGGCCAGGTATCCCATAATATACCTTGTAAGCTGGGAAGAAAAACGCACTGTAGATGTGCTGTCGGCCATTGCCCGGAGCAGTAGCAAAGGGCTTTATACCTGGACCATCACCGACGGCCTGACCAGTCCCACCCTGGGGGGGAGATTTCCCGACACTCTCAAGGATCCCATGCAGGTGTTGGAACACATCAAAACCAGCAAGGAATCAGCAGTATATGTGTTGAAGGATTTTCACCCTCTCATGGAGGATTTCCGCATAGTCCGCAAACTCAAGGACCTGGCGGGAGAAATAAAGACCAGCCACAAGACACTGATAATCCTCGGCTCCGAGTTGAAAATTCCACCAGAGATGGAAAAGGAAATCACCGTGGTGGATTATCCTCTGCCCGGCTACGGCGACCTCAAACAGTTGCTGGATAAATTAGTGGAGTCGGTGAGTCGCAATCCCCGGGTGGTTATCGAGCTTTCCCCGGAAGTGGAGGAAAAAATCATAAAAGCTGCCCTGGGCCTGACCATGATGGAAGCGGAAAATGTCTTTGCCCGGGCAGTGGTTATGAACAGTCATCTGGGCCAGGAGGATATAGATGTAATCCTCTCAGAAAAAGAACAGATTATCCGCAAGACAGGAATGCTGGAATACTTCCACACCAGCGAGCAGTTCAGTTCTGTGGGAGGACTTGATTATCTCAAGGGCTGGCTGATAAAGAGGGAGTCGGCCTTCACCCAGAAGGCCAGGGATTACGGTTTGCCCCAGCCCAAGGGGATCCTGCTTCTGGGGGTTCAGGGCTGTGGAAAATCCCTGTGCGCCAAGGTGGTATCCTCCCTGTGGAACCTTCCCCTGCTCCGGCTGGATATGGGAGCCATTTTCAGCGGGGTTATCGGATCTTCCGAGGGCAATGTCCGCAAGGCCATAAAGATGGCGGAGTCCCTGAGTCCCTGTATCCTGTGGATTGACGAAATCGAGAAGGGGTTCTCTGGAATGAAGTCCTCGGGGATGTCCGACGGCGGAACCACCGCCAGAGTGTTTGGGACCCTGTTATCGTGGATGCAGGAGAAAACCAGCCCGGTTTTTGTCATCGCCACAGCCAACGACATATCTCAGCTTCCGCCGGAACTGCTACGCAAAGGCCGATTTGACGAGATTTTCTTTGTGGATCTGCCCACCCTTGATGAACGGTTGCAAATATTTGATATTCACTTAAGAAAACGAAACCGGGAACCAGAAAAATTTGAAATCCATCGCCTAAGCCAGGTGAGTGCCGGGTTTTCCGGAGCAGAGATTGAACAGGCCATCATATCAGCCATGTATGATTCCTTTTCCCAGAGCAGGGAAGTAGAAACCGGCGACATCCAGAATGCCCTGATGGAAACCTTTCCTCTGTCCAGAACCATGGAAGAGAAGATTTCCCATCTCCGCCGGTGGGCGGATCAGAGAGCCAGAAAAGCTTCGCCTGCCGGGGAGGAACCACCGGATAAGTCCACCCGGGATTTCGAGGTATCTGACTTGGAAACCCAGGAAAAAAGGGTGCTGAGTATTGATCTCAACCAGAATTAACCGTGGCCGGGGATATACCCGATATGAGATTACAGGAGGAAACAGATGAGGATCGCCATCGACGCCATGGGAGGCGATTATGCTCCCGAGGAAATAGTCAAGGGCGTGGTGAAGTCAGCCCAGGAGCTGACCGATGACACCTTTGTACTGGCAGGGGATGAAAAAAAGATAACCCGCATTCTGGGGGCCAGTCCTCCTTCCAATATTGACATATTCCATACCGATCAGTTTGTCACCATGACGGATCCTCCCAATGTGGTGATGAAAACCAAAAAGAAAGCCTCAATGCGGATTGCTGCTCAGTTGGTGAAAGACGGCCAGTGTGACGCCATCCTCTCCGCAGGAAACACCGGAGCCCTGCTGGAAACCAGCCTTTTTACCATTGGCCGTATCAGGGGAATTAAAAGGCCGGGGCTGGGGGTTTTCCTTCCCACCAGCAAACGTCATGTTCTCCTGATTGATGCGGGAGCCAACGCCGACTGCCGGGCAGAGCATATCCTCCAGTTTGCCCAGATGGGATCCATATATTTAGAGCATGCCATGGGGATCCAGCGTCCCCGGGTGGGCCTGCTCAACATCGGCGAGGAACCGGGGAAGGGGAATGTGTTTTATCGTGAGGTCTATGAACAGTTGGCAGAGCTTTCCGACATAAACTTTGTAGGGAATCTGGAGCCCAGAGCCATGATGCATGGTTATGTGGATGTGGCAGTGGCCGATGGTTTTACAGGAAATCTTGTCTTGAAATCCTCCGAGGCTGCCGCGGAGTTCATGATGTCGGTACTGCGGGAAGAGATAAAGAAAAGCGTGGTGGCCAGGATGGCAGCCCTGACGTTAAAACCCCTGTTTCGCAACATGCGCCGCCGGCTGGATCAGTCGGAAATCGGCGGAGCACTGCTTTTGGGATTGAAGGGGATTCTGGTGAAATGTCATGGACGGGCCAACGCCCAGGCCATATACAGTGCCATCAAGATGGTCCTGCGGGCGCATCATCACAAGGTGCAGGAATTCCTTGTAAAGATGGCCCAGAAAGTAGGAGAACAGCCCCTGCCCAAACAAAGAACACAAATCGAAAAGCTGTCCATCTGATCCCGGTCACAGAGAAGGAGTTGCCAGGTGGTGATCTGTTTCCCGCTGGAATGCACCGCCTGCTCCCAGCAGAGAAACCTCGTCAAAGGCCCTGCCGATAAACTGCATTCCCACGGGAAGCCCCTGGGAAAATCCGCAGGGAACCACCAATGCCGGAAGCCCTGCCAGGTTTACCGACACGGTGAAAATATCCGAAAGATACATTTTCAGAGGATCCTCAATTTTCTCGCCAATCCCAAACGCAGTGGATGGTGTAGCCGGGGCAAAAATCAATTGACATTTCAAAAAAGCCTCTTCATACTCCCTCCGGATCAGGGTTCTGGCCTTCTGGGCCTTCTGATAATAAGCTTCGTAATATCCCGATGAAAGGGCATAAGTGCCCATCATAATCCGGCGGAGCACTTCCGGGCCGAATCCTTCCCGGCGGGTTTTTTCTGACATTATCAATACATCGGTTCTGTCGGGATCCCGGTAACCGTAACGACAGCCGTCATAACGGGCAAGGTTTGAAGAAGCCTCCGACGGGGCGATGACATAATACGCAGCCAGGGAATATTCCAGGCTGGGAAGAGATACATCCACAAACCTGGCCCCCAGCCCCTGCAGAACTGTCCGGGCATCATCGAGGCACTTGACTATGTCCCGGGGAAGGCTCCCGGAGAAAAACTCAACAGGCATCCCTATGACCATGTCTTTCAGGCTCTCCCGCCGGGAAGCACCAATATAATCATCCACGGGTCTTTCAGAACAGGTGGAGTCCATGGGATCATGGCCGGCAATCACCGACAGCAACGAGGCGGAATCTTCCACAGTGCGGGTCATGGGACCGATCTGATCCAGGGACGAAGCAAAAGCTACCAGTCCATAACGGGAAACCCGTCCATATGTGGGCTTCAGGCCGGTGATACCGCAGAAGGCCGCGGGCTGACGTATGGATCCTCCTGTATCGGTGCCCAGGGCCGTGGTGGACATTCCCGATGCCACCGCCGCAGCGGATCCACCGCTGGATCCGCCGGGAACCCGGGATGTGTCCCAGGGATTGCCGGTGACAAAGAATCGGGAATTCTCAGTGGAAGAACCCATGGCGAATTCATCCATGTTGGTTTTTCCAATAAAGACAGCCCCTGCCCGGGCCAGTCTTTCCACCACTGTGGCACTGTAGGGAGGAATGAAATCCTCAAGGATTTTTGACCCGCATGTGGCAGGATAACCGGCAAGGCACAGGAGATCCTTGATTGCCACAGGTATCCCGGTGACGGGAGTCACTCCTTCATCCCGGCGGATCATCTCATCCGCCCGACGGGCCATATTCAGGGCAAGATCTTCTAACACCAGAATAAAGCCCCTGATGTCCGGCTCAACCTTGCGGATCCTCTCAAGATGCGCCAGGGTCACTTCCAGTGATGATGCAACCCCCTCCCTCATCAATAATGAGAGCCGGGATGCTGATAATTCTGTAAGGTTCAATCTTTCCTCCGGGTATCAATGTCACCGGTCACTGAGATTTCTTCCTGTCGGGGACCATGTTGAACTTGATGTATGGGGCTTCGCCGTCCTGAATGATCTTTTCGATTTCTTTTATAAAGTCCGCCATGTGCCTGAAGGGGACAGAATCTTCGCCGATGTCATAGTAAAATCCCATGAGTTCTCCGTCGGTTTCCGGGTCTGCCCATCCCAGGTCTTTCCTCTGCCGGAATCCAAACTCCTTGAAAGCCGGCAGGGCTTCCTCAAACCATTCTGCACTTCCCACAACTTGTACTTCCAGCAGCATGATAACACCACCCCGTCTGATTATTCATTTTATCCTGTCATTTTCATTTTCTCTCCCAGGGCCAGCCTTCCTTCCAGTTTCCCGCCATTCCCCCGGGAGAATATATTTTAGGAGTATATCAGGAAAATCCCGGCTGTACCTGTAACAGCCAATACACAAACTAAACTCTATAAAAAGCATGCATTGATGCAAAATTTAATACTATAATACGTCATATTGTAATTTACTGATAATTGTTTTCGGCAAAAAGAAGGAGTTTGAGTTTGTTTTGTGAATAATTAGTCTGACTTGGTGGTCGTTTTTTTTAACTTTGTTAAATGCTATTAATATAACCAGTTCACCCGGTTATGTTTATCTGTTACGGAGGGGGTGACAAAGTGGAGATCACTGTAGGAGAAAACGAATCTCTGGAAGATGCCTTGAAACGTTTCCGTCGCTCCTGTCAGAAGGAAGGGGTTCTTGCCGAGATGAAAAGGCGAGAGTACTATGAAAAGCCGAGTGTAAAAAGGAAAAAGAAAATTGAAGCTCGTGCCAGGAAGAAAAGAAGAGGCTAAGCCAGGAAAGACATTCCAAACACCCCGTAATGGGGTGTTTTGATTTTAACGACAACAACCCTTACTGACAGTTGTCAATCCGGAACATGTAAGCGGCAGAAAGCCTGTTTTCATTCCTCCGGTTTTTTTGAGCCACTTCGCAGTGTTCTTCCACGGGTCTGCCAGGAACCGGGATCAGGTCATCAAAGTCATAATAATCAGGATATTCCATCCAGGGACCTTCGCATATCTTATCATAACGGCAATATTTGCAGAAGGGACTTTTTTTCTTAATTTCCGGTCGCATAGTCTGCCAGTTGACCACATCATCCATTCCATACTGTTTGAGTTCGCTGTATTCGGCATCAATCATTTCCAACTCGCCGACGACAAACTCAGCCCCGGGTATATGACAGAACATCAATGCCTCGGTTTTAACGGTAATCCCTCTGGTCAGACAGAAATAGATGGCATTTATCACTTCTTCTCGAATATCACGGTAACGGGGCACCACATCGTAAAAATTCTTCCGGGCATTGCCACAGGCGTGGGGAAAAGTGAGGCTGACGCTTTTGAGTCCCAGATTCTCCATAAAACGGATGGTATCCGTCAGGTGGGGAGCATTAATTTTGGATATGACTAACTTCCCGCTGAGAGTATTACTGTTGCCCGACAGCTCCAAAACATTTCTGATACCCTGGACAGTTTCGTAAAAACTTCCCGGAGCGCGGGTCACAGCATCGTGAATTTCCGGCCTGGGGCCGTGAAGGGCTATGGTGTAATTCATCCTGACAATACCGCACAGGGCCTGGGCGAAGTCCATGCGAGAAAGCCTTCTGCCGTTGGTCTGCATACTTATCTTGTATCCAAGGTCCCTGGCATATGCCACCAGGTCCAGCAACTCCTTGCGGATGGTAGGCTCACCGCCGGTAAAAACCACGGCATTTGCTCTGGTCCGGGAATCCTTGAGTTCCTGCCGGTATTTTTCCTCGGGAATGTCCTCGGGAAGTCCCCTGGCAAAAACCAGGTTCCGATGATCCGATATGACACAGTGTACGCAGTCGTTATTGCAGGAATACCCCAGCTTGATATCCGCCTTGATTACTTTTCCGCCGTTTCCCATTTTACCCCCGATAACAAAGGAATCAAAAAGATTATAGCACAAAATGAAAATTTGAAAAGGGGCATGGAACTCCCGATTTAAATCATTTCAGCTTGGGACTGTTCTTTCCCAGGCCCTTGTATTTTTGCTGATATTTGCTATAATTATTCTGGGAATGGTCGGGCAGGCATCTGTTTTTGAGCTGGTTTTTTTTTCGATGACATTCTGCCCCTGCCCGGGTTTCACCATACAACTCCAGTCCGGGAGGAACTGTTCATGAAACAGAAAAAGAAAGGTATAGCCCTGGTATCGGTGCTCCTTATACTGACTGCCCTTATGGTCATGACTATGGGTTTTGCCGCATTCACCACCACTGATCATGCCATAAGCCAGGCCTATTATTCCTCCACCATCACCTTTTACCTGTCCCAGGCAGGGCTTGAGTATTTCCATCATCTCCTGAAGCACAACATGCTGGTGTTTCCAGCGGTTATCAACCCGCCGACCCTGAACTATTATACCCCCTACACCCAGGTGGGCCAATGCGTGAATGTTTATCATGCCGACGGGGACGAATCCCTGGTAATAAGTTCTCTGGTATGGGAAAACCTGGGGGAGCTGTTCCACACCGACAGGTATATCGGCACCTTTAATATTCAGGCAACAGAGATGCAGGACGACAATGCGCCGGCAAATACAAACCAGCGGGTTCTCTATGTCACCTCGGTGGGCATGGTCAAGGAACTGCCCACAGGTGTGACCCAGGCAGACCTGGATGTCCCCAATCCTACTTTTGACTTCGAAAACAACGCCACCATCAAGGCCCGGCGCACCCTGATAATGCGTGTTCCTTACTCCCAGTTTTCTCATATGCGATACCGGTTCAATTCCGGCGCCAACCAGATTTATTACAAGGTCCTCAACGACGCCTGGTACGAACGTTATCGATAGGATCTCGTTTCCCAGGATCTGACATAAGATATCATCAACATAAAGACAGCCCCGCAAAATTGCGAGGCTGTCGTTTTTATGTAATGTGAATTGCTACTGCTGTTTGATCTCTTTCATTTTTTCTTCCAGCTCCCGACGGCTTCCCGGTGTCCAGAAAGGCCCCATGAGCTGTCGGAGCATTTTTATGGCATCATAGCGGGACTGTCCGTGTTCCTTTTCGTATTGATTCCAGAAATCTCTCCACCAGTTTTCCGGCTCTATCTTGTCGCCTTCATATTCGGTGGGCCTGTGGGTTTCTCCATCAACCACCAGGCTTCCCACATAATCGGCATCGGCATAGACCCTGTTAATCTGGGCGGCTATCCCTGCCAGATCCTTGTCGGACACGACACCGTTGCTGGTGGCCTTGTAAAACTGCACCGTCACCCGCACAGGAAACCGGGGATCCCTCTCAATGGCCAGCCCGTCTATCTCGGTGAAGGGGCCTTCCACTTCTCCATGGCCGATGACGGCGCTTTCCACATCGCTTTCTTCTTTGGCCATGGTATCCATAGCCCCTGAGGAGGGAGCTGCCATGGGCATTTCAGAATACATTTTTCTTCTTAATGCTTGGTGTTTCAGGGGGACCTGAATCAGGAGCACCATATTAAGGCCTTCCTGATCTTTCTCTGATATGGCAGGCTTTTGCTGGGGTTTGTCGGGATCTTTCTGCCCATCCAGAAAATCACTGAGGCGTTCTCCGGTGAGGCTGGCCCGCTCTCCCTCTTTGTTGAAGAACAACCGCTGGCCCCAGGTACGTCCCGCATGAAACCCGTCCCTCTGGTTGTCGATAATAGTAACGCTGGTGCCTTCCCGGGTTGCAAGGATGGTCAGCACTGCGGGGTTGTTCTTGTATGACTGGTAATTAAACAGGACCGGGTTGAATTTGGCTATTCCCTTCTGGGGAATGGGCAGAAAACAAGCCTGGGCGCTTACCAGCACATGGGTATCCCGTTCTGCCAGCAGGGATGTTTCCTTTCCCTTCCAGGACTCCGGTTCCGAAAGGTACTCCCGCATATTCCCAAGAAACTCCCGAAGATGAACTTTTTTGAGGGGGTGTCCTTTTTCGTTGCCCACCAACAGGTAAAAGTCTTCCATTTTTACATCGCAGGTCTTATCGGAAAAGTTGGGGAACCGAATTACCGGCATCAGGAAAAGCTGGGACTGTTGATTTCTCGGGTCTGTCAGCTGAACCTGGATGGTCATGTCAGAGATATTGGGCCCCACCGATGAGTTCTTGTAACGGCCCGTATCCTCCCAGGTGACATTCAGGATGTTCAGGCCATAGGTGCCGGCCAGCTTCCGGGCCTGACTGTCACCTACCATCCCCACGGTCTTTTGAACAACCTTTTGATATTCCTGAAATATTTCCACCTGTTCCTGATTATTCCGGCCCTTTTCCTGTCCCTGCACAAAAACCCCCGCTACAAGGACCAGAAACACCACCATTACTGCCACAAATACTTTCCTTGTCATGTTTACCTCCTGTTTTATCTTTGATATTCTAAATGATTATACCGTATTATATATGTTTTATTTCATAAAAACTGAATATTATCTCCATGATATTCCATACCTAACTGTAAGTGATTCAGAAGAGATACCTCCAACACGAGAAACCCACCCTTCATGGGGGAAAGTTAACATTTCCGCCAACTTTTGTAATATTCCGGCAAAAAACTGTTAAACTGTTAACATCCTGTTAACAACTAACCTTGGATTAACATGATACAATAATCTTGCGAAGTTAACATCCTGTTTACCTTAGGGGGTAATCACATGAGATTTGATAAAATTATCGGTTCCGTAGGCTCCTTTGCCAGAAAGACCTTCAAAAAATCTGACAATGCAGGGAAAGTCGCCGAAGGCACAGAGAATAAATCCGGCAAAGAGCCATCTTCTGTTGACGACAAGGTTGACATATCATCGTCAAAACAACTCCCCACCAAAAGGGTGATACAGGAAAAGACCGATGGTTTCATCCAGAACAAGGGCATCATCAAGGAATCCAAGGAAATCGTTGAAAAAAATGTCCTTGATACTGACGGGATCAAATCCGGCGATGTGAAGTCGGGCAAGGTGGATGAAGACCCCCAGGTGCTCCGTAAAGAAGTTACTCTTGCCTCGGGGCTGAAAATCACCGAGTATGTCGATGACAAAACCATCACCGTGGGCAAAAAGGTGGGGCACAATAACTACAAGACCCTGGCAATGATCGAAGATGCCACCCTTTCCCTGCCCCAGGAGTCCAAGGGCATACCCTTTGCCAGCATGTTCGGCCTTCAAGAGAACAGGGACAATGTGGTCATCCAGAGCAAGAACATGAAACAGGAAATCGCTCCTGACGGAACAATAACCATTCACGACAAAAATCACGGAGAACACATCAAGAAGACCTCCTCGGAAAAAATGAAAGAGGTAGGCACAAATCTCGGTGTGGCTGGTGTCGCCGGTATAGGGCTTGCAAGCCTGGGGACCGCGGGCATCCTGGCCGGTGGCATACTTGGTCAAAACCTTGGCAAGTGGCAGACAGATAAATACACCATCACTCCCGACGGACAGCTCAAAGGAGTACATTACCACAAAAAGCTGGAGTATCAGCCCCTGGGCTTTCCAAAGGAAACCATCAAAGAAGTAGAAGCTGATGCCAGGCTCCATCCCAACGGAACCATCGAGGCCAAAAGGGAAGCACCCGACAGAGGAGTTCAAATTCTTCTGGGCGAGGACAAAAGCAAAACAGTATTGCTCAAGCCCTTCGTCAACAGCAACTGGATAAATACTCCCGGCCAGCCTCCTGAAGCAGGCGCGGTGGAAAAGGGAGTAACCGCCGAATCATCCGCCGGCAAAACCGAAGGCCCCCTGGCTGGTGGCGAGATTCACGGCCCCAACAAGGAAAAATTCGACCTCAACGCATTAATCGACAAATCCATAGAAAGAAATACCGATCCTAAAACCGGGGTTATCAATTCCAGGGCAGTCTTTATGGAGCTTTTCGACTGATAATTATCAACAGATATAAAGGACAAACAACAAAAAAGCCCCTCTGCCGGGGCTTTTTTAATGAAGTCACAAGTTCATCGACAAAAACAACTGCTTCTACCCGGTCAGGGCTTGTTGTTGGGCCGTGACTCCGGTGATTTCTTCGTATATCTGCCGGCACCGGTGGCACCTGTCGCACTGGTGGCTGCAATTATAAAGTTCTTCCATATACTTATCCAGCATCTTGTTGGGAATTGGCGGCAGTGGGCCTCCCTGAAAACAGGCCCGTTCGGTTATTGGATAGTATGATGAGATAAGATCCAGCAGGTTCCCATGGTGACATCGATCAAGGTATGCTCTGGCAGCCCTTATGATCCATCGGGTGGATGTGGCTCTGCCGGCAAGTTTGAAATATTGGATCCCGATGTTTTCATAACGATAGACATCCTCGGGGCGGATCCAGTCCTGGCATAGAAACTCCCATGGCCGGGTGAGTTTTCGATGATTGCAGTAAGCGGTATAATAATCCCCCATCACCACCTGCATGATGGAACCGCAGTAATGCCCGGTGAAAGATGAATGAGCATCGGCCCTGGCACAGTAATGAGTACATCCCAGGTTCAGTATCACTTCCAGGGGACATCGGGAAAGTTTGACGAATTTTTCCAGCCTGTGAAGATTTCTGTTCAACTCGTGGGGAATGATTATCCGGTCAACTCCCAGATCGTTGTAAAAGGCAAGGCGGTTTTCCGAGTCCACCTCGGCAAATACCGATACAATCACCCCCAACCCCGGGAATTCGTCCTTCACGATTTCCATCAGGTATGGGTCCGACAGGATGATATGGCTGAACCCTGCTGATTCTGCCATCCTGAGAAAATCAGTAAAACTCTGCAGAAAGTCCTCCCGGAATTTTTCCCGGCCAAAGCATACGGTATTAAATGCCAGAGAAAGACTTATATTATGGCGCCGGGCATAGGATACCTGACGGGAAGCCTCCTGAAAATCCACCTGGTGAACATAATTCCGTCCTGAACCCCATCGGGTATTATCAACGGAAATGTAAATCTCTGATATACGGCCCCCGGTCTTATCGATTATATTGCGGGTACTCTGGCAATTTCCCCGGGAACCTGCCACCAGTTTCATTCTTATCAACTCCAGTTTATCCCATGCTGATGAGGCAATTATATTATATCCCCACAGAGGATTCAAGCCCCAAGGGATCCCCGGCCCCGCCGGAGAATTAACTGTAAACCCTGAAGGAACAGCCCGTTGAACCAATATTATACTGCCAAAAAAGCCTTGCGGACTCTACTGATAATTATTATTTCAGCAGTATTCATGCACTCTGCCGGTTGCCTCAGAACCCCGCCACAGAGAGAATTCCCCAAGGAAAAAACCCCAGGCTGGCCGGCCTTTGGAGGAGGGCCAGCTCGGCGGGCATACAGACCGGGAAAAGGGCCCCGTGGGGTTGAAGTGGCCTGGACTTTTCAAGGAGGCAATGAATTCCTCTCATCACCGGCGATAGGTCCCGATGGAGTGATATACGTGGGATGCGACGACTACAAGATGTATGCAGTCAGCCCCGAAGGAACCCTCCTGTGGCAGTTTGCCACGGGATACCACATATTGTCCTCCCCTGCCCTGGATCCAGAGGGAAAAATCTTTTTTGGCAGTGAAGACGGATCTATTTACGGGTTATCTCCCCAGGGTGACAAGATATGGGGTCACAAAACCGGGGGGTTTGTCAACTCCTCCCCATTAATATCTGGCTCCAGTATGTTTATCGGATCCGGAGTGGGAATATTTTACTGCTTTGACCTGGATGGAAAAATAAGATGGCAATATGATGCAAAAAACAGAATTACCGCTTCGCCGGTGTCCGACGGCAAGCATGTAATCTTTGGCGACCATGGCGGTTTCATACACTGCCTTGACCAGAGAGGAAATTTAATCTGGAAGCTAAAACTCCCGGCCCCGGTGGAGTCAACGGGAGCACTCACCGGAGATGGTGCTCTGGTGACAGGATGCAACGACGGGAAGATTTATTCCATAACCCCCGGCGGGGAAATCCGCTGGTCATACAGCACCGGAAAAAAAGTGATAACCTCGCCGGCCTTGGACCCCGATGACAACTGCTATATCGGATCCATGGATCACCATCTCTACAGCCTGGCCCCCGATGGAAACCTGCGGTGGCGGGTAAAAACAGAAGGCCCCATAGAGTCCTCCCCAGCCATATGGGGAGATGTGGTGATATGGGGGAGCAACGATCATCACATATACGGTGCTCATACAGGAACGGGCAAAATCCTGTGGAAAATTGAAACCGGCAATGATGTGGCGTCCTCACCGGCCATAGGGCCTGATTTTATTGTTGTGGGAGGAGAGGATTTCCAACTTTATTGCCTGAAGGCTGTTACAGAATAATACCGATAACCGGGGAGCCTGCTTTAGAAACTTATTCTTGATAAAAAGGGTTTATACAGTTATAAAGGGAACCTGCGATATATCTGATATGACAAATTCTGATCCGAAAAAATACATGATAATCGCACCCGGGGGCAACCTTGAGCATGTGAACGTTGCCGTGAACCAGGGCGCTCATGGGGTTTATGTAGGCCCGCAAATGATGTCGGGCCGTTCCAGGTTTGCCGAGATGAATATGGACGATGTGAGGGAAGCCCGCAGAATAACAAGAGCTGCGGGAGTCAGTCTTTATGTTGCGGTGAACCGTTCCATTCCAATAGGTGGAAGGGATTCCTGGAAAAAAGCCCTGGAAGAGATTGCCGTTATCGGCCCCGATGCCTTGATAATCGGGTCTTTCTGTGTTCTTGAGCTGGTGCGGGAGATGGGCCTTGATATTCCTCTTCATGCCAGTTCATTTATGGGAATATATAACCCCCACGGGGCTGAAGTTGTGAAAAATCTAGGCTTCAGGAGAATTGTCCTCAACACCGGATTATCCGACAGAGAAATAAAAATAATGACCTGCCTTGTGCCTGATATGGAATTTGAGCTTATCATCTGTGGGGGCATCTGCCCCAACGACAGCCACCGTTGCAGTCTTCCCCATGGCCTGCGACAGGATAATCCCCGCAATAACCAGAGCACCAGAGAAGCAGCCTTCTGCCAGCAGAGAATGATCCTCACCGATGAGAATCAACAAGAAATCAACCGGGGACGGCTCATGTGCCTGCCCATGGCAGATCGTTCAAAAGACATAAACAAGTATCTCCAGATGGGTATTCGCCATTTCAAGATTGCCGGGCGGGAGAGATCCGCATCCTTTGTCCGGGATGCAGTCCATCAGCTACAGGATGCCCTGGAGAAAGGGCAACATGCCATGGAGGACTCCAGCAATGAAATGTGACAGGCTGATAATATCCGGCCCCCGGCTGGAAGAAGCCCTGGTGGACTTTGCCTGGAACCATCCCATGGTTGACGGTCTGGTCATAGGTGAACCTTTATGTCCATACCGTTCCAGACTTAACGAGTTTCAGATTATCCCCCATTTCCAGCTGGCCCGGCGACGGGGGCTTTATCTGTCCTACCAGACCCCGGTATATACCACCGGGGAAAATTTCCACAATATCGTGGCCCTGGCGGATCATCTGGCCCACCAAGACCTCCTGGACGATGTGAGGGTTCAGGATATCGGGGTTCTCCACTGGCTCCGGAATAAACTCCCTGACAATGTCACCCTGACATGGAGCATATATGGCTACCAGCGGGAATTCCCCGAAATGGACATCCCCATAAACCAGGCCCAGATTGATTTCCTCACCAGGACAGGGGTTGATTTCTTTGACATCACTACTGCCGTTGCATATTCCATATATAAAAACAGATACCCGTTAAAATTCAACAAACAGCTTCATCACTACAGGTTCGACCCCATATCGTTCAGCCGGGAATGCCTCAACAGCCGTCTTTCTGGGAACAAATACCCCCCGGATTCCCCAAAAAAAGAAATAAAAGACTTGCCCTGTGAAAGCCCCCTTTACCTGCAGGATGAGGATAGCCGGGGCCTCCGATATATCATAGAAGGACACCGTATAATGGAAGAACCAGACCCAGGGGAATATCTTGCCCTGATGAAATCAGACCAGGAATACTCCAGCTTATTGATTGAAGGCAGAAACCTGAAAATGATCAATGAGAGCCTCCGTCAGCTCAGGGATTTTAAAGATCCCGCCTGATAATTCATCAATCAGAAAACTCACCCAGGCTTATTTTAACATAAGTTCTCCCTGGGGGCAGGGGGAAGGTTTTTTTCTCACCCTGGGCTTTGCATCATCAGGGCCGGGAACCATCTGAGGGCCTGTCACTCCCGGGAGCACTTCCTTTTTTTTCCTTGCCTTGTATTGTTTCAACCCCTTGAATATGGACCAGCACATCAGAAGAACCACCATGGCAAAGGGGAGTCCTGTGGTTGTGGCCGCGGTTTGAAGGGCCGTGAGTCCCCCCCCCACCAGAAGCACCGCCGCGACAACGCCTTCCAGTATGGCCCAGAATAACCGCTGAGGTATGGGGGGATTCGGGTTTCCCCCGGCGGTGATAATATCGATAACCATGGATCCGGAATCCGACGAAGTGACAAAAAATGTTATAATCACCACCACCGCAAGGATGGAGCTGATTCCCGCCAGGGGGAAATTCTCCAGGAATACAAACAGGGAAACTGCCACATTATCCATTACTGCCGAGGCCAGACCGCCACCGCCGAAATGTTCGATATAAAGAGCAGAATTGCCAAAGACCGTCATCCACAGAAAGGTTACCGCGGTGGGAACCACTAACACTCCCGTCAGGAATTCCCGGATAGTACGGCCATAGGATATGCGGGCAATGAACATCCCCACAAAGGGGGACCAGGCAATCCACCAGCCCCAGTAAAAAATCGTCTGGCCGTCCTGCCAGCTGGTACCGGAATATGTTTCATTCCAGGTGGAGAGAATGGGCAGATTTTGAAGATAGTAGCCCACATTCTGGATAAAACCGCTCAATATGAACAAAGTCGGCCCGGCAAAAAGCACAAACAGCATCAGGGTTGCCGCAGCATATACATTGATCTCGCTGAGAAGCCGGATCCCCTTGTCCAGCCCCTTGACCACTGACCATGTTGCGATAGCAGTGATCCCGGCAATAAGAATTATCTGTATAATTGAGTTTTCCGGCAATCCAAACAGATGAGAGAGGCCCGCTTTCACCTGTCTTGCTCCCAGTCCCAGGGATGTGGCAACCCCGAAGAGGGTTGCAATGGTTGCCAGTATATCGATGATATTTCCCAGAGGGCCGTATATCTTGTCCCCTAACAGGGGATAAAAAACATTCCGGATGGACAGGGGCAATCCTTCGGAAAAGCCAAAAAATGCCAGAGCAAGGCCCACCAGGGCATATACTCCCCAGGGATGAAGCCCCCAGTGAAGGAATGTCACCGCCATGGCATGCTGGGCTGCCTCGGGAGTCCCCGGTGTTGTCAGGGGATGCTGTGTGTAGTGGATTATCGGTTCTGCCACGCCGAAAAACAAGATGCCGAGACCCATTCCTGCGCTGAAAAGCATGGCAAACCAGCTGGCGGTGGAAAACTCCGGCCTGGCTCCATCACCGCCGATGCGAAATTTTCCGTAACTGCTGAAAATCAGAACAACACAGACAATTAGCACAACATTCATGACCAGGACAAAAAACCACCCGGCATAGTTGGCGATGGCTCCCTGGAGCTTCATGAAGGCTTCCTCTGCTGTCTTTCCCATCAGCAGGGTTATAAGTACCCCCAGGATTATCACCCCGGCGCTGACAAAGAAAACCCACGGATGAATGTCATACTTGAACAGGCTTTTCTCTGTACTCTTCCAGGTACTTGTTGTTCTGCACTCGGTTTCTCTCAAGTCTTCATGCATTCCCTTGGCCCCCTTTTAAAACCGCAATTCAAGGATTTACTTGTAATTTAATGTTTATTTAACACTATATGAACGATTTTGTCAACCTTTGAGGCTGTAACACTGTGTTCATGGGAAACAGACTGAATTTAAAATACATTTTTATATGTTAACAACATGGTTTTTGCCTTGTTTTTCTGTATAAACTTGCCATAAAAAAAAGAGGCTTATGCCTCTTTTTTGGTTATAATCTAAATCTACAAGTCTGTTACCACCATTCTTTATAGACGCCGGGTACCATTTCCACCGATGCCTCGTTGGCCATGGGTCTTTCTCCCGAGTAAAGCTTAAGCTGAAGTTCCAGCATCCTTCTGTGGGTCAGCTCTTCTTCCGCAAGGTAATAGAAAATCTCCCGGATTGAAGTTTCTTCGGTGTTGGTTGCCATTTCGGTATAAAACTGGCTGGCCTCGGTTTCTTTTTCTATGCCTGTCTTGAGCAGGTCTTTCATTCCGATATTTGCATATTTTGCAGCGGATTCTTCGCTGGGATATTTGATAGTCTGGTCAAAATCTTTTGTCTTGCCGGCGATTTTACTGTAGAGGTCTTCCAGGTTGTCCCGGTGGCTTTGTTCCTCCTGAGCCAGAAAGATCAACTTGTTTTTCATGTGGTTTTCCCTGGCATATTTTGCCATGGTTTCGTACATAAACTTTGCCTTGATTTCCCTCTCGATGGCAATCTCCAGAGATTCAAGATACGTGGCACTGCCCTGGGCCGGCAGGATGTTCTGTTGCATTGATTCTCCTCCTCGGGTAAACTTTATAGCTTTTCGAAACTGATCACCTGCGGTGAAGTCCATATTCCATCCGGTGAAGGATGTCCAAGATCCTCACCATGAATAAAATTCTCATTCCCTCCCCAAGATCCTCCCATCAAATAAAAAGGAGAGAGCAATTTTACCTTCACCGGGAGGGTACCGGCGGACATACCCGAAAAGTTATGGAATATGATACCTGTAGGTTCTTCAGAAAAACCCCGGCGGTTTCCATGGATGACCCTGACCCTGATTCTTGTCAACTGGGGGGTATTCGCTTATATTTTTTATTTTTCCGGCGCGCCGGTTCATCTCACCTTGCGTTATGGATTCATCCCCCGGGAAGTTTTCAGCCACAGTTTCAACCTCCCGGCCCACTGGCAGTCATACCTGACCATCATCACTGCGAACTTCCTCCACGGAGGCCTTTTTCATATTGCAGGAAACACAATATTTCTGTGGGTTTTTGGAAGCATCACCGAGGATCGAATGGGGCCGGGGAAGTATCTGGGTTTTTACCTTATCACGGGGATTATCTCCATGCTGGTTCAAGGCTATGCCTTCCGGGATTCCACCCTGGCAGTGGTGGGAGCCAGCGGTGCTGTGGCAGGGGTTATGGGGGCATATTATATCCTGTTTCCCAAAGCCAGAATAAGCACATCGTTTATCCTGTTTATCAGGGAAATCCCCGCCATATACTATCTTTTCCTGTGGTTCCTGTTAAACCTTGTGCGGGGTTTCTTCCATCTGGAGGGTATGATGACTGATCCGGTGGCGTGGTGGGCGCATATCGGCGGATTTCTGGCAGGAGCTGTTCTGGTGAACCTGTTTGCCACGGGGGGAAATGAAAAACCGGCAGGAGGCAAGCCGAAGGGCTTGAAAAAATCAACAGGGAAAACAAAAAAAGCCGTCAGGCAGGGGAGTTGAGTTGGCTTGGATATCGAAGAAAAGACAGGGCCGCCCCTTTATATAAATTTTGTATGGAACATGCACCAGCCCATGTATCGGGATCCATACACCGACACATATCAACTGCCATGGGTTCGGCTTCATGGGGTGAAGTCCTATTATCCCATGGTGGCAATGCTTCAGGATTACTCCAGGATCCGGGGAGTATTCAACCTGTCCCCTTCCCTTATCCAGCAGATTCTGGATTATGCCCGTGGGGCCAGGGATTATTATTTCATCATATCAAAAAAATCTCCCCGCTCCCTGACAGTAAAAGAAAAAGAATTCATTCTGGAGAAGTTCTTCACCATCCCCCGCTTCGCCAGGGAAAGCGCCCTGCCTGCCTTCTTGCGGTTGCAACATTTAAAAGAACAGTCAGGCCAGGGAATCGATGCCTTCAGCCGGCAGGATTGGCGGGATCTGCAACTGCTTCACAATCTGGCATGGATCAATCCGGGTCTTTCCGGCAAAGATGAGAATCTCGGGGAACTGCTCAAAATGGAAGGCTCCTTTTCTGAAAAAGATAAGAAGTATGTGCTGGATTATCATATAAAAATTTTGGAATCGATCCTGCCTCAATACAGAAAAGCCCGGGAGCAAGGATCCATCGAACTGATCCTGTCCCCCTATTACCATCCCATCCTTCCCCTGATCATTGATACCCATTCAGCCCTGGGAAGCTCCCCAAAAATCAAACTGCCGGAAAACCGATATACCTTTCCCGAGGATGCTGCATATCACGTGGAAAAGACCGTCAGTTTCATGAAAAGCCAGCTGGGGTCAGGGGTGTCGGGGATGTGGCCTTCGGAGCTGGCGGTGAGCCGGGAGATTATACCTCTGCTGGCCCGCCGGGGGTTTTCCTGGCTGATAACCGATGAATTTATACTTGCCCGAACTCTGCGGTTGAGCCTGCGGGGGCCGGCTCCCCGAAAAAAAACTGAACCTGACGGGCTATATTTTGAAACAGGCCGAGTATCGGAAAACCTCCTGCATCCTGCAGCCCTGTATCAGCCTTACCGGGTTCGCCGGGGGGAAGAGGACCTGGTGGTGTTCTTCCGGGATCGCTTCTTGTCGGATCTGGTAGGTTTTCATTACAAGACCCTCGACAGCGGAAAGGCCGCCGAGGATATGCTGGGGCGGTTGCTGAAGATTTATGCTTCCCTTCGGGACAGAAAAAGCCCCCATGTGGTAACCATTGCTCTGGACGGGGAAAACTGCTGGGAACATTATACCGGGGATTCATGGGAATTCCTCAATGCCCTTTACCATGGAATCCAACAGGAAAAAAACCTTTCCATGATTCTTCCCCACCAGTTTCTCCGCCGTTACCCGGTAAAACAGACCCTTCCGGATCTGGCCACTGGTTCATGGAATCTGGGAAATCTGGAAAACTGGATAGGATCTCCGGGAAAAAACCAGATATGGGACATCCTCTATCAGGTGAGAAGGGATCTGGTGGAGGCTACCTCCAGAGAAGCCGACAAGAAGAAGCTGTATGATGCCTGGGAGGAGTTTTTTACAGCCCAGGGGAGTGATTTCACCAAATGGATAGACACATCCACCCCGGACATGTCAGCCCCTTTCGAAGAACTGTTCCTCCGGCATATAAAGAACATATATGTGAACCTGGGAATCCCTCCCGGAAAATTCCGAATCCGGGGAGAGTCAGATCAGGAGGCTGACAGTTGACAGATCCCAATCCCCCCCAGGGCCGGGATGAATCCCAGAAATCTCCCGGCGGTTTTATGACCCTGACAGATCACCTTTCGGAGCTTCGCTACCGGATACTGGTTTCATTTTTTTTCTGGGTTCTGGCCAGTGTTGCCGGCTGGTTCGCCACTCCCCGGGTTCTGTCATACATCGGCTCAGTGCCTTCCCTGAAGGATGTCCAGCTCATCCTCATCCGCCCCCCGGAAGCGTTTTTTGTGCGGATGAAAACTGCTATGACCCTGGGCTTTCTCATTGCCCTGCCGGTGCTGATATATCATGTAACCGCCTTTGTGGTGCCGGGATTAAGATCCGATGAAAAAAAATGGCTCCTTCGCCTCCTGCCGGGATCGGTCCTGCTGTTTTACACCGGCGCCGCCTTTTCTGTAATGGTGATGCTCCCCATTGTCCTGCATTTCTTTCTGGTACAGATGACCCGGGGGATAGCCACTCCCCAGATATCCCTGGAAGAATATGTCAACTTCCTGTCGGCCATGATACTGTTGGGAGGACTGATCTTCCAGACCCCGATGGTGCTGTTCTTTCTCACCACCATCGGAATCCTCTCATCGGATATTCTGGCTTCGGGCCGTCGCTATGCCATCATCATCATATTCATCATCGCAGCCCTGGCCAGTCCGCCGGATCCCTTCTCTCAGGTGGTGGTAGCTGTCCCCATGCTTATCTTGTACGAGGCAACCATCTGGCTCTCCAGGCTTGCAAAAAAATAAAACAGAATCCGTCATGTTTTTTTCTGTCGGTAGTGATTTTTTTTCTGATCTGTGGTATAATATTTCCGCCGGCAGAGCCGGTAAAAAACATATCGAAGGTGAATGAGTATGAATACTGGAAGTATCGGCAACAGCAAAATGCCCGACCATCAGCCCCCGAGAACCCCTCCTTCTTTTAACGGCCCCGACGGAGAGTATTTTGACACCGTTGACACATACACTCCCTCCAAGCCAGTGCCCGGCTTCTACGAAGGAAACAACAGCGGGCGCAGTGTTGACCCCGGAGTCAGCTGGGGCGGTGGTGGCGGATACGACAGTGGCGGCAGTGCCATGTTCCTGGGATAAACCTGCCAAATTCAAAGCATAAAACTGAATATTGATTATTTCGGCTCCCCTTTATTTGGATATGTCCTTGAGGGGAGCTGTTGTTTTTGTCAACGATCCGTGCTCTGGCTCCTTACCGCAAGGCTCACCGAGTCCACTCCTCCCCGGCGGACCGCGTTCATGACCATCATAAGCCGGCCATACGCCACCCCGCCGTCAGCCCGGATGACCACCTGGTTCTGTCCTCCTGACATTGCCATATGGCGAACTTTATCCTCAATATCCCCCATTCCCACACTCCTGCCATCCAGTTGAAGGTCCTGTGATGTCACTGTTATTTCTATCTTGTTGCCCGCAGGCTTCTGAATATGCCTGGCTTCCGGCAGGGCCAGAGATTTGCTTTCGTGGACAAAGGTTCTGGCGGAGATCATAAAAATCAGGAGAAGCACCAGCAACACATCAATAAGGTTGGTGATGCTCACCTGATCCATGGTATCCTGTCTGTTTTCACCGGTTCTTATCATGGTTCTCATCTCCTTCCTGATCCAGGAGAATCCGCACGAAACCGACACCCCGGGCTTTGTCCATCAGGGGCAGAATATGCCGGTATTCCAGCTGGGGATCCGCCAGAATAACCACCCGGTCGAAACCCTTCTGACGGCGAAGGGCCGACATCCGGGCTTCAAAGGAATCTATCCCTGGCATCTCCGGCGGGCCGTCCCCGGGGCGAAGGGTTATCCCGCCCCGGGAATCCAGCTTCACATAAACTGTGGGATCCCCTGGCGGTTCCGACAAACCCAGTCCCGGCAGTTGAACAACAAAACCCCCGGCGCTGTAGGTTTCCAGCACCATGAACAGCACCAGCAGAGTCAAGAGAACATCGGTGAGGGAAGTGAGATTGATGGAGTCCATGATTGCTGATTCTTTTGCATTTCTGATGCGGATCATCAGCTTTCTGCCTTTCTGTCAGGTTCATCCTCGGGGGAAGAATTTTCTTCTCCGGGAAATTCCCTGCCCTCCCTCCCCAGAAGGATCATCTCCACCACCTGGTTTGAGGCAACCTCCATTTCCCGGATGGCTCCAGAAATCCGCTGGCGAAAATAATTGTAGAAAACCACTGCGGGAATGGCGATAACCAGCCCCGCGGCGGTGGTATAGAGGGCCTCGTAAATCCCCGTGGCGATAACCGCAGGCCCGGTGGTTCCCCGCAGGGCTATCTGGTTGAAGGCATTAATCAGGCCGGTGATGGTTCCCAGCAGGCCCAGAAAAGGAGCAATAACAGCAATGGTGCCCAAGCCCCCCACCATGCCTTCCAGGAGTGGCGTATCTGTAATGATAGTGTTTGCCATGGCAGTTTCGATATTTTCCTGATCCAGCTTATTTCTTATGATCCCCTCCCTCAGGACTTCGGGAAATATCCCTTCTTTTTTCCGAAGCCTGCCCACGGCTTCATCAAAACAGCCCCGGCGCAGGATAGGCCGGATTTCTTCTGTCACCTGCCGGGGATTTCCCAGAAGCTGTCTGAGGGCAAGAAACCTCTCCACCACGATGGAGAACATTAGAATGGAACAAAACACCAGCCCATACATGGCAGGCCCGCCCTTGTTCAAGAAGTTATATGCCGCTACAAGTGGATTTTCCAATTTTCCGCCTCCCGTATTTTTTCAGGACAGCCCGGATGCCGGGCTGGTAATAGAATGATTATAGAGCTGGAATGATTTACCTGCCATATATACTTAGCAGAAAATTTCCAGTAATTAAAGGCATGAGGATCCGACAGATGTTTACAAATTGTTAACTATAAAACCACAAAAAATTCACACGGAATAAGGGAAAAAGTGTTAAAATTGGAAATGGTGATTATATCAATGATAACAGGCGCATCGCCTGCCACAAGGAGAACGTCATGTCCATCGAAGGGGTAAGGAGCAAAACGGGATGGGAAAAACCCGTCCAGATGCCAGCAGAAAAACCCGAGAAGAAAAGCCATCCCCCCCAGCCGGAAGAAACCCTTGAGCTAAACAGTCAGTCCCCGGAGAAACCAGGACTGATCAAAAGATTTGCCAACGCCTGCAACTCCGGCATCAACAAGGTGGGCGACGGGCTTGTAAATTTTATCGAAAAAAACATCACCGGCAAGACTTCCGTGGACAACAATGGCCAGGATGGCGGGATATACAAATCTTTCGGATCATACGGCAACAAGTGCCACAACCATGCCCGCTATGTAGCCATCGGCGCTTCCGGTGGAGGTGCCATCGGCACAGCTGTGGGTCTTTTTGGAGGCTACGAGGAGATCCGACACGATCAGGTGGAGCTGGTATGGAAAGATAACGCCATAAAAGATCCCCGAATGAACGGATTCAGCCACTGGTCCAGCGAAACCGGTTATTATACCCAGGACTATGTGGGAACCGACAGTCAGGGCCGGTCACAATATGTGGAACGCTGGGTTCACACCGGCTATAATCACAGCTTTTCTCCCAAAATCGGATATGATCAGGTGGGAAGCTATAAATCCCCGGAATATTCCCATTCCGCCAAATGGAATCCCATCAGCGCAGGTTTTGTGGGGCTGGTTTCAGGCACGGCCATCGGCGGGGTTGTGGGCTTCGCTGTTTCAGTGGCCACCAAGCTCATCAGAAACAGCAATTTCCTCTCAAGGAGCAAATCATGATGGATGCAGGTTCGATAAAAAACAATATGAATATTACCGGCCCCGGACAGCATGTTGGCAGGGCTTCCGGAAAAACCCCGGCAAAGATTGGATATTCCCCGGTTCCATCCGATGAGTATAAGCCGGAAAAAGAAAAAGAACAGGGGATTATCGCCAAGACTGTTGACAAAATGGCGGGATTTGTCCGGGAATATATCGTGGGGCCCGGAGAAAAATATGCCAACAACCTGCGAAGTGATTTTAAAACCCAGGCAATGACTGCGGGAATCGCCCTGGGGGGAGCTGCGGGAGCCTTCATTGGATATGAATCCGCGGTCATCGAGGCCAACAACACCCAGACATCGGTTCAGACCTGGCAGGAGCCGGTAACCCACCGCAAATACCTGGGGGACATACCCAGGGATTACCACTCATGGTCCAGCTGGGATCACCGTTCATACAGTTTTGACGCAGATGGCCGCCTGTCCGGAGGCAGAGCCATATACCGGGAAGCCCCGGTCTATAATCCCGACAACACGGTGAAGATGCAGGAAGTAACAGAAACCGTATCAAGCAGGCGATTTAACATATTCGGCGGTGTTTTTGGCGGGCTGTTGCTGGGAGTCGCCGGGGGGACTCTTGCGGGAATCGCCCTGAGCCTTATTCATAAAGCCATCAAGGGTTTATCCCCCTACCCTGCCCCTGTAAAAATACAGCCGGCTGACCAGGCTGTAGGATTTTTTTTTGTAAATTAGAATGTATCAGTTATGAGCGACGAAAAGAAAAGGCCGAGAACATCCAGATTCCGCCGCAGTTCCCGTTTCAGAAGCCCCAAGGAGCCTGCCCGGGCCAGTGAAAAGAAAAAAGAAGAAGCTCCGGCAACACCACCCGCCGAGGAGAAAACTCCTCCGGAAACCCCTCCGGCGGAAGTTGCTCCTGTTGCTGTGGCCCAGACCAATGTCATCACAGTTAATGTCAAGGAGTGGTTCCAGTCGCCGGCCCTGTCTGATGTCATAAAATTTTCCCACTGGGGAAAATACGAACGCCGGGTTGAGATGGGCATTCATATGATTCTTTCCATACTCCGCCAGCATGATGTAAAGGCAACTTTTTTTGTTCTGGGTATTGTTGCCAGGGAATTCCCGGAGCTGATCAAGATGATCTCCTCGGAAGGGCACGAAGTGGGGACCATGGGATACTACAACCGGCGTCTTCATTCCATCCCCCCAGGCGACTACATCAAGGAGATAGAAATGTCTGTTGCCCTCTTAAAGAGTCTGACGGGCAAGGATGTGGCCCTTCACCGGGCTCCCAACTGGTCGGTGACCCAGCATACCCTGTGGGTGATGGAAATCCTCAGGACCTTCAATATAAATTACGACTCCAGCATATTCCCGGTAAATGCCATCCTATACGGCATCGAAAACGCTCCCCGGTTTCCCTATCTTATAAACCCGTCGGGGATTATCGAGTTTCCCCCTTCCACCCTCAGCATTATCGGTAAGAATATCTCCCTTTTCTGGAGTACATTTTTCCGGATGGTACCTTATGGCTTGATAAAAATGGCCATCAAAAATATCAACAGCCAGGGCTACCCGGTAATGGTGTCGGTATCTCCCTGGGAGGTGGAAGGCGGTTTTCCCCGGATGGATTTAGGCCTGGAAGGTTATCTTTCCCAGCATGCCGGGGTGGGAAACACCGCATCCCATCTGACATCCCTGCTGGGAGATTTTTCCTTCAACACTATGACCTCGGTGCTCGAAACGAATCCCCCGACGGACTCGGTGCATCTTAATACATTGCAGGACAAGAGAAAAGGAAATGTTTTCGAGTAGGACCTGTCTTCAAAGCCGGTCAACTGCCCGGGAGTGCCAGAAAAAGCCTGATAGTTTAATTACACAGCCTAAGCCCTATAAAGCCTGACTTCGGGACAAAGCCAACAGGAGAAATCATATGGAAAATTCTCCCCGAAGAAGGGAATAAGACTGGAACTGGAAAACACTAAAATCAAGAAACAATGGATTCAACTGGAAAAACGGCAGTGGTGAGGTGATTTTTAGATTATGGGTAAAGCCATATCCATCCAGAACCTGGAAAAAATCTACAAGCCCAGAGGGAAATCTTTTGGCACGCCGGTTCATGCCATCAGGGACCTGACCCTGTCGGTGGAAGAAGGGGACATATACGGTTTCATAGGGCCCAACGGAGCCGGCAAGACCACCACCATCAAGATCCTGATGGGGCTCATCACTCCCTCATCGGGTAGTGCCACCATATTGAGTCACAAGGCAGGCACTGTGGATGCAAAGAAAAAAATCGGCTTCCTGTCAGAAGTGGCACATTACTACCCCTTCATGGAGGTGGGCAAACTGCTGGATTTTTACTGCTCATTCTTCGAAATTCCACCTTCCCGGCGAAAGGAAAGGATTGATGAAGTTCTCTCCATGGTGAACCTTTCCGAGAAAAAATTTGCCCGGATGAACGAGCTGTCCAAGGGGATGACCCAACGTTTCGGCATAGCCCAGGCAATCATTGCTGATCCGCCTCTGTTAATCCTTGACGAGCTGACCTCGGGACTGGATCCCATCGCCCAGAAGGAAGTGAAGGATATTGTCCTGGCCCTTAAAAACAGAGGCAAAACCATATTCTTTTCTTCTCACCAGATGACCGAAGTAGAAAACATATGTGACAAGATCGGCATTATTCACCGGGGAGTGCTCAAAAAGACCGCGGGTCTGGAAGAGTTTCTTGTGGAAGAATCAGGTGGAAAGTCCGTGGTGGTCTTTTCATCGGATAATGGGGATATGGTTGATCAGCTAAGAGAGATAAAACTCGATGTCAACAATGTCCGCTCCGGGGTTTACAGCATTGTGATTCCCGATACCGACGTGAATCCCCTCATCGACGACATCCAAAGCCGGGGGGGCAAAATCAAAGAGGTGGCCCCCCACCGCTATTCCCTTGAGGATGCTTTCTTCAAGCTGATAAAGGAGGACGCCAACTGATGAACATAAGACACATCATAAGAATTGCCTCCATCACCTTCGAGGAAAACTACCGGAAGAAATTCCTCTACATACTGCTTTTTCTCAGCGGTATCATTGTAATATCATCGTATTTCTTCGATCCCTTCGAAATTGGCCGCCAGTTCCCGGTGATTGCCGATGTCAGCCTGACAGCCCTGTCAACCCTGGGAGTGATCATGACCTTCGGCCTGTTCCTCACCGCCATACCCAACGAAATTGAAAAAAAGACCATATACCCCCTGATGTCCAAGCCCATCAACCGCTCTGATTATCTATGGGGCAAATACCTGGGGAATATGCTGATGATTTTCATCAATCTCTTTGTCCTGGGAACCCTGCTGTTCTTTCTGCTTCGTCGCATGAACGAGGCATTTGCTTTTGGAACCCTGATAAATTCAGTTATTCTCACCTTCATCGAATGTGGTATTCTGGGGGCTATTATCGTGCTGTTCTCACCGTGGATGTCATATCCCGTGAACCTGGTCCTGAGCCTCCTGTTTTATCTGACGGGAAATTTGTCCTCGGGATACATCCAATATCTGGCGGCGGACCCCAGAACAGCATTTTCTGCAGGGTTGGTGCTTCTTTTAAAAATGTTCCTGCCCAGCTTTGAGTTTCTCCAGATCAAAAACTCCATTGTCCACAGTTATATCGTGGATCCCAACTACATCCGGGGCGCGGTCATATATGGAGTGATATATATCTTCATCATAATGCTTCTGGCGGATCTTCTCTTTCAGCGAAAGGATCTGTAAAAGCCGGGTTTGTTCTTCAACGGACTTATTCTTCAAGCTGTTTTTGGTATTCTTCCAGCACAAGGTTAATAAAATAGATATAGTTTTTAGTTTCGCTGTAGGGGGGCACGCCTCCATGGCGGGTTACCGCACCGGGGCCGGCATTATAAGCTGCCAGGGCCAGGGTAACCCGGTCGGGGTATCTTCCGAAGCGTTGAATCTGCCGGCTCAGGTATCGGACGCATCCTTCGATGTTGTGTGTCAGGTCATGGGGATCCAGTCCCATTCCCGCAGCGGTGGAAGGCATAAGCTGTCCCAATCCTATGGCTCCGGCAGAGGAAACAGCATCCACATCAAAGGCAGACTCGATATTCACCAGAGCTGTCACCAGCAAAGGGGCCACCTGATACCTGTCACTATAATAAATAATACTCCCGGCAATTTTCTGTACTTTTTCCCATGGGTAATGGGGATTGTGGATATATATCCGGTGAAGGATGAAGGGATAAGCAGGGTTGCTCAAATGTTTGGGGCCGTGAGGGGTGTCCAGAGTAAAATTTTCCACCAGCCGGTATTTTTGCGAAAACTTGCGATAGGACAGCTCCTCCGGCGGTGCCAGGATTACCACAGAGCCTGCATCAAGATATTCCATCCGGTGATCCGGCCCCAGAACAATGGTTCCCTTGACTCCCACTCTGTAACCGGTGCGGTCAAAATCGAGATTCCTGACATTTTTTTTTGCGCTGACCCAGAATAATTCTCCTCCTGGGGCTTTAACCCGGAGCCAGTAGTTCTGAGGGTGGGTCTGAAAACTGGTCACCTGGCCGACCCAGAAAACCGTTCGCCGGGTAAAATCCCCAAGGCGGTTCCGGGCGGCTTCTGCCATGGCATCGTTTCTGTCAAGCCTTGATTCGAGTATCTGCACCCGCTGGGGAGTGATTGAAGTATCAACCTTCCTCTGGAGGTATGAAGAGGTGGACCCGTCATACCTGCCTGCCGGGGCCACTCCTCCTGCAAGGATGAAAAAAACCAGTACCAGTGCTGTTATAATAATAACTCTGCCAGCAACAAACCCCTTCAAGACCACCACTCCCGACACAAATGATAATCATGATTCGCCGGTACTCCCCGGTGTCCTGTCGGCATTGGAACAATGCTCTGGCGGGAGATTGCATGTGAGATTAAAGCAAAGACCCGGCAAAACCGGGTCTTTTGGGTGGGGAGAATGGGAGCCTCAAACTCTTAGTTTCTGCCGTTCCACCTGATAATTTGAGTCATTTCAAGGAAATTGCGGGGCTTTCGAAATTCATTGTAAAGATGCTTTCCCTCCAGCATCCTGCCGATGAATTTAATTCGTTTTTTCTTGTGGAGTATTGGCCTGCACACATGAGAGTATGATCTGTGCCGGCTGGTTCCCAGGCGGGCGATTTTTCCGTTCACATCACTGATAATCGACATTGTCAACCTCTGGAAAGTTAGTTTCATCTTAATAATCGGACGGTTACCGGCTTTTTTCATGTCTTTTAGTTTAAAATTCTGCCATACCAATGTATCTGTTATGATTCAACTGAATCTCCAGATAACATATTCCTTAGTCGGATTTGATCCATGTCATCCATGCTCCCGGCAGAAATTACACAAAAAATGTCCGATTTTTTCCCATGAAACCTGAGCAAAACCAGCTTTATCCAGAATGTTAACAAAATGTTAAAATTGATGATGTTTATTTTAACCTGTGTTACAAATTTGTAACATTTTCTTGGGGTCAAAATATTTACTTGAGGAGTTGTTTTCGTTATAATAATATCAACATCACATTTTTGGAGGAGTAGAGTTATGATGCAGATCGGAATGAATTTTGGAGTAGGCATACTCAACAGGGCTGTCATGATGGGTGGCGGCAGTGCCAACATTTCAGCGGGCATTTCTCTGCCCGGACTGAGCATGGGCTTTTCCATGGGAACCGACAGCATGGCTTTTTCGCCTGAGGCAATGATGGGCGGAAGGTCCAACTTCTTCCATCCCCTGATGAACGGGATGGGCGGAATGCCCCAGATGGGCTTTGGCAACGGTATGGGAATGGTGCCGGGAATGATGCCTGGAATGGGTGGCCCCTGCGGTGGAGCACAGGGAGCCCAGGGTGGACAGCAACAGCAGATGATGATGATGCTCATGATGATGCTGATGCAGATGATGCAGCAGCAGGGTGGAATGAACCAGGGTATGAACCCCATGCAACAGCAGATGATGAACCCCATGCAGCGGCAGATGACTGGGATGGGCCAGATGATGCAGGGAATGGGCCAGATGATGCAGGGAATGGGCACTCTGGCTGGCGGCAACCCCATGATGGGCGGTATGAATCCTTACATGAACAACATGTCCAGAATGCCCGGCCTGGGAATGGTCCCCGGTATGCGGGGAATGCAGCCCTCAATGGGTATGTTTGCCGGAGTCGGCCCCAACGGGCCTTTCATGGGAGCATTCATGGGAGTCCCCGGTGCCGGCGGTATGGGTGCAGGCTTTGGATGCCGGGGTTGCGGAATGGGCCGGATGTCCCCCAAAGATTTCAAGAAATACAGCAAGACAATGCGTAAAAACAACAAGCATATGATGAAAATGATGCGGAAGATGGGACTCTTGCCCCAGAAGGAAAACAACACCAAAATGTTTGCTGGAATAGGAATCGGAATGGGCATAGGAATGCTCTCGGGACTTCTGTAATAACTGCAAAAACTAACTGTCCGGGAGGGGGGTTACCCCCTCCCTTTTATAATTACTCCGGTCATTGAAGGATATTTTCAAAAAGGGATAAATTAATTTTTCATGCACAAGAAGAAGAAAATTCCAGATCCCACCATCGAAAGACTTCCTGTTTATTTTCGATGCCTGAAGGAGATAAGAAATTCCGGGACTTCCATTGTTTCTTCCGATGAGATCGCTTCCCGGTCCGGGGTCAAGGCTTCCCAGTTTCGCAAGGATATGTCATTTTTTGGCGAGTTTGGAATCCAGGGGCTGGGATACCCGGTGGATCAGCTTCTGGAGCGTCTGGGTTCACTGATGCTTCTGGAGCAGGAGCATGATGTTGCCATAATTGGAGCGGGAAACCTCGGAACTGCCTTTGCAAAATTCGGCGGTTTCGAGAGATGGGGTTTCCGGATAAAGCATATTTTTGACAACGACCCGGAAAAAATCGGCAAAGAAGTGGGGGGTGTTATTGTTGAAGATGTGGAGAAAATCCCCCCCCGCCTTGATGTTTCCATCGGCCTTTTGACTGTCCCGGCATCTCAGGCCCAGTATGGAGCTTCCTGCTTCTGCAGGGCAGGGGTCAGGGCCATCCTCAACTTCACAGGAATCAAGCTGGATATACCCCGGGGAATTGTCATCCGGAATGTGGATGTCACCCATGAACTGGCCATCCTGAATTATTACCTGGCAGCTGGAGAACAGCAGGACTCATGACCGGGGGTTCTTTCCGGGATGCTCACAACCCCTGACCTCTCCTCAATGGTTCCCCGATCAGGGCAAGCTTCGCTCAAAGGAATAACCGTTTATAATCTCCTGGAGAAATATCAGGATATGCCTCCATCCCACGGGAAAGGATCGGGCTTTCACTGCACCGCCGATTCTTGGTGATTCCACCGTGGGGATCTCACCTATTCTCATGTGGAGTTTCATGGCCCGGATTGTTATCTGGTATTCCAGAGCAAACCCCGACTCATCGCTGTTAAGCCGTATCATAGCTTCCCGTCGGAGGGCCCGGAAACCGTTGATGGTATCTGTCACCGGATCCCCGGTATTCCAGAGGAAATTGGCCATATATGAAAATGCCCGGTTTACCCAGGACCTGGGCCGGATCAATCCCCCGTCTTCTTCATTTCGGCCTCCCGGCAGAAACCGGGAAGCAATGACCATATCATAACCCTGGGCGATTCTTTCAAAGAGGATGGGAATATCCTGAGGATCTTCATTGCCGTCGGGGCTGAAGAAAAGCAACACATCCCCATTGCACCGGGACAGGGCAGTCCGGCAGGCGCTCCCCCGGCCGGGAGCTTCCTGACTCAGCACCGGCACTCCCCGGCCTGTAAGGAACTCCACAGTCCCATCCTGGGATCCCCCGTCGATACAGACCACCTCGTCGGCGCTGTTCAGGGGGATCCTGTCAAACAGAACCTTGAGCCCGTCAATTTCATTCAATGTCAGGATAACCAGTGTTTTTTTCATGCTCTCCTCGTTAATCATAAGAAAATTTATTCAAGGCATCGGGCCATGTTTCCCCATGGAACCCAGCAGGCCCATTCCCTTTATTATATCTCCAATCCCCGGAAGGGATCCCCGCCGGGTAAGACGATCCAGAATATGAGATGGACGCAGGTAAAACCGGTGGTAAGCATGGTGCATCATATCCTCCAACTGCTGTCGGGTCCAGTGGGGACTCCTGATATGGGGTGGATCCAGCTTTTCCAGCCTGGTATGCCTCAACCAGTGATCCTGATCCACCAGTCCCCTGTCAACAGCCTGCTGAAACAGGGCAGTCCCCGGCAGGGGTGTGGTGATGGAAAAGGAAGCCCAGTCCAGGGGCAGTTTCAGGGCCATCTCAAGGGTCTGGCGGTATGTTTCAGGATCTTCCTCCAGGTATCCAATCATAAAATATCCCCTGGTCACGAATCCCAGCTTTCGAGCCATTTCAAAGGCTTCCACCACCTGTTCCGGAGTAATCTCCTTTCCCATCAGCTTAAGGATCCGGGCAGAACCCGACTCAACCCCCATGTGAAGGCTGTGACAGCCGGCCTTCCGCAGAATCCCCAGCATCTCCGGGTCCACCGCGTCAACCCGGGTTCGTATGTTCCATCGAAAATCAAGATTTTCCCGAAGGATCCTCCGGCATATTTCCATAACCCGATCCCGGCCCAGGGTGAAGGTTTCATCAAACATCACAATCTCCCTGGCTCCCCTGTTCCTCACATTAAAAACCATCTCCCGGACCACATCTTCCGGTGTTCTGAAGCGAACCCTGTCGCCACAGCATGCCTGACTGCAGAACCCGCATTTGTATGGGCATCCCCGGGATGAGATCATGACATGAAAAGGACGACTCACCGACAGGCAATGATACCTGTCCGTCGGCAGGTCCTCCATATCCGGCGGAGGCAGGCCTGAGAGATCCTCAATCCATGGGCGGGGCGGGTTGAGCTGGATTTTATCTCCCTGCCGGACAGCGGTACCCTCAATGCTCAGAAGATCCTCTCCCCGGCTGAGCCTCCCCAGGATCTGCGCCATGGTTTCCTCTCCATCCCCCATGACCGCCATGTTAAAGGCAGATTTTTCCAGGGATTCTCCTGGAAACAAGGTCAGCTGAGGCCCCCCTGCTACAATGACAGCACCGGGGAAAACATCCCTGGCGATTTCTGATGCTCTTACAGCCCGATGCCATCCAATGGTAGTGGCAGTGATTCCCACCACCTCAGCAGGAATATCTCCAACGGCCTTCCTCAGCTGATCTTCATTCAGCCCCATGGCCCCGGCATCCAGTATTCTGACGGGACAACCCAATTTCTTAAGATATGAGGACAGATAAGACAAGCCCAGGGCGGGAAAAACCTGAAAACTCCTCTCGGTGCCGGGAGGAAAGGGACGGATGTTCTCCTCCTGTCCCCAGTTAATTAGAAGAGTGCGAGGCCTCGTTTTCATGGAGCCACCTCCCCGGGGATGTTTTCTTTTAGTTTTTCCAGCAAATAATAATACTTGGCCCTGTTGACCCCTGCCACCGGTTCAGTGCCGGGGGACATCACATAGGAAGAAATCATCCTGTCCATAAAAGCCCTGTCAG
>CAYNGH010000009.1:0-27089 GCA_964396845.1 uncultured bacterium
ACCATGAAAACAAGATTCATCGCACTGCTCCTGGCACTTCTGCTGGTCACCGCCTCATGGAGTGCATGGGCCTCACCTCCTCCCCCTGATCTTGAAGATGACCCAGATGATCAGGATCTCGATGATAATGATGATGACGACGACATCTCCGGCCCTCCTGCAGACAGGGCCACATTCCGGCGATATTTGCCCAGGGATCCCCGACTGCTGGGCCTGCACCGGCAGGCTATGGGCCTCGCTGTGGAAAATGCCCGGCTGATTGCCCAACGCGGTGTCCTTCAGCCGGAGATGGCCCGCCTGGAGATGGAGGAAGGCCGGCTCCGATACCGGCTCTTGAAATTGCGTATCGATTATTATCGAATCCGGGAGAAGCTGGTGGAAAACCCAGATTCAAAAATAAAGGCGATGCTGAAAAGCCATGACAATCAGATCCGCCTGATTGATGAGCTGGTACGCCGGGAAGAAAAAATCGACTGTTACCATACCATTTTTGAAAAAAAGCACCGGGCCATGGAGGAATATCACTGGAGCCTTCTGGACGACAAGCATTCCCTCATCGGGGAGTATCTCCAGGGGATGGATTACGACAAATCAAAAGATCAGTTTGAAATCCTCTACAACGAGGTTATCACCGATTACCGGCAGATCATATCCGGCAACAGGCTGATCCTTGAGGAAACCCAGAGGATCATACCGGAAAAACAAAAGAGGATAGACCTTCTGGGGGAAGCCGTGGAAGCCATGGAAGCCCTGATGCGGGAGATGCCCGGCTGTGATGACCAAACCGGTGAATGATCCATGAAAAAGCCCGTGGAATATAACCCTGTTGCAAGGTTCCTGCTTCTTCCCCTATTGATTATTCTTCTTGTTTTTTTTCCGGGTTGCTCTCCAAAAACTTCGTCCCCACCAGAGAAACCCCGAGAAATTTCCCATGACAATGACTTTTATTTCCAGGGCCGGGCTGATCTTCAGAACACCGGGTGCTACCCATACCCCGGGCCGGAGAAACCAGAGCTTTCCTGGACATTCGAAGCAGATGCCCGGATCCGGGGAGGCTGTGGCGTGACCCGGGACGGGCTGATTGTTTTCGGGGTCCTGTCGGACAACCTGTTCATACTGGATCCCAAGGGAAAGCTCAAAGCCAGTACAAACCCCGGCTCATGGGTTTTCTCAACTCCGGTGATCGGGCCGGGAAACCAGATATACGTCAGCTGTGACGACGGCAGGGTTCATTGCATGGATGCCACAGGAAAGATCCTCTGGACATATCGTCTGTCTGCGGAGTCCTCGTCCACGCCGGCCCTCTGCAATGGCCACCTGTATCTGGGAGCCGAGGATGACGGCCTCCACTGCCTCACCGACACCGGGAAACACCGGTGGAAATACAACACCCGGGGCCGGATACTTTTTTCCTCGCCGGGGTTGGATTCCCAGGGAAACATTTACATCGGCGATGAAAACAACATCCTTCACGCCGTCAATCCCGATGGAACCCCCCGGTGGCAGTTCGAAGCCGGATCGGAAATATCCACCACTTCCCCTATAATCACAGACAATGGAGTAATCATTCCCGCAGGGCCGGATATTACTGCCCTCGATGTTCAGGGGAAAATCCTGTGGCAAAAAACCCTTCACGAGGAAGTGACAGGGAATCCATGCCTTTCCCCCCAGGGGGATCTTATGGCTGTCCCTGTATTGGATGGGGTTCTGGTAATTATGGATGTGAAGGATGGCAAGGTAACCGCCAAGGCAAAAGTCGCCGGCAACCTGCAGGCATCGGCAGTGGCCGACAGCCAGGGACGCATATACATAGTGGGGGATAAAGGCCCCATAGTTGCAGGATGGGATGGCAGGATTCTCCACAAGGCTCTCCTTGAAAAGGGAGGCCCCTTCCGGGGAGATCCCGTGATTACTCCCAAAGGACAGCTGATATTTGGCGGAATGGACGGGATTCTCTACTGCTTCGAGTAATCATCCTCCCCATAATGCCCCAGCTCTCTCAACATTTTTCCATCCTCCCGGGAAAGTTCTGCACAATCCAGCAGTTCCGGCCTGCGACGCATAGTTTCCCCCAGGGCTTCCCTGCGTCGCCACTGGCGGATATTTTCATGATGTCCCGAGAGAAGTACATCGGGGACTTTCATTCCCATAAACTCCGGGGGCCGGGTATAATGAGGATGATCCAGAATCCCCCCATAAAAAGACTCACCGGCAAGAGATTCGGGATGAATCACCCCGGGGATCATCCGGGATATGGCATCCACCATCACCATCACCGGCAGTTCGCCTCCTGTCAGCACATAATCCCCAATGGACAGCTCCATATCCGCCAGGGTATGAATCCGCCGGTCAAATCCTTCATAATGCCCGCACAAAAAAATAAGCTCTTCATATTCTGCCAGCTGGCGGGCTTTGTTCTGAGAAAACACCTCACCCCGGGGAGTGGCAAGAATCAAAGGCCCCCGGTTGCCAAGCTCCCGGCGGATATAATCTGCCGATGCAAATATCGGCTCGGGCTTAATCACCATTCCCGGCCCGCCTCCATAGGGAATATCATCCACGGTACGATGGCGATCATTGGTGAAATCCCGGGGATTGACATACTCCACGGACATAAGTCCCCGTTCCCTGGCCCGCCCGATGATAGAGCCGTCAAGATATGTAAAAACCTCGGGAAACAGGGTGATTATGGTAAACCGCATTTAAATCTCCAGAAGCCCTTCCACAGGGTCGATATAAACCTTCCCGCCGGCAATGTCAACCTTCCTGACAAACTGACGGCAAGCGGGAACAAGACAGGGGTTCTTCCTGCCGGGGACTGTTATCTCATATAAATCCTGGGGGCCGCTGGAAATGACCCTGGTCAGAGTTCCCACCGGTTCCTCTGCCATTGTGACCACTTCAAGGCCCTCCAGATCAAATACAAAATAAGCTCCCTCTTCCGGGGGAACCAGCCTTGAACGAGGCAGGAGGAAATAGCCTCCCCGGTATGGCTCTGCATCATTCCTGTTGGAAAGCCCCTCCAGAAAAACAATCAGGTCATTCTTAACGGTCTTCAGCTGACAAATGATGCACTCCCGGGGTTCTCCGTCGGGCAGGGCAACAAACATGGATTTCCCCGGCAAAAAATGCTCCAGGTCCTGGGTCAGGGGCATAACCCTGAGGCCGGAACCAATGCCATGGGGACGGGTAATCTTTCCGATTTTAATTAAAGGATCCTCCATTAATCAGTCCTTCCTGACAGAACAATCAATAAAAAGGGGCGTGACGAAACGCCCCCCTTTTGTTAGGCAAATCAAAGCCGGGGCTTGTGAAGTCCGGCTTATCCAGTGTCGATTTTACGGGTTGCGAATCTCCACCACTTTCCAATCCTTGATGACAATCTCGGTGTTGGAAACCTTGTCCATCAGGTTATCTCCCACCTTCACCTGAACCGAACCTTCCAGAACACGGAAAGGATATTCGTCGCCGTCGGCGGCGTTCTCCAACTGAGTCATCCGCAGGGAAAGCTCGCTCTTCATCTGAGCGACTCTATCCTTCTCATAGTTGATCTGGTTTTTGAGGGCCTTGGCATTGTCCAGGTCTGATTCCAACAGTTTTTCCAACTGTTTTTTCCCCTCGGCCTGCATGAGTTCGAGGTTTTCATCCAGACGGGCAATGGTTTCTTCCGCCTCGTTCAAAAGCTGTTCCCGGAATTCTTCGGTCATGATAACCTTGATGACGACCGGTCTTTTGATGTCAATACAATCCAATATTATCCCCCTCCTTATATGATTTCAATCATAATCCGCTTCCCGTCCCTGACGGCAGCGGCCTTGACGATGGTCCGCAGGGCCTGGGCTATCCTTCCCTGCTTCCCTATTACCTTGCCCATGTCATCGGGGGAAACCCGCAACTCCAAGATTACGGACCTCTCACCCTCAACCTGGCTTACTTCCACTTCTTCAGGCTTATCTACAAGGGATCTTGCAAGATACTCCAGCAATTCCTTCATCAGTTACACCTCCGATGCTATTTTTCGGCTTTTATGAGCCGGTGACCCTGTGACATTAACATATACACTACTGGGCAACATCGGTGCCGGTGTTATTGCCATCCTTGAACTTCTGCCAGATTCCCTCTTCCTTTAAAAGACGAATTACCGTTTCTGTAGGAGAAGCGCCCTTCTGCAACCAGTCCAGCACACGGTCTTCCTTGAATACCGTGGTGCGGGGCTCAGTCCTGGGGTTGTAATTACCCAGGGCCTCGATGAACCTGCCGTCCCGGGGTGCCCGCTTGTCTATGGCAACCAACCGGTAGGAAGGCTGCTTTTTCTTTCCCACCCGTTTCAATCTCAATCGAACCATCATTTCACCTCCTGCTCGTGTTGGATATTGATAAAACCTTTGGTTTAAATCATTCAAATTGATCCACTATTTATTGCCCCTAAGGGTAAATCCTGCAAGCATGCCAAAAAATAGGCGTTATCATGGCATCAACCCATGGGGAAAGGCAGTTTCAAACCGCCCCTCATCTTCCCTGATCGTCCCATGTCAGAAACCTGCTTCATCATTTTTTTGACCATCTTAAACTGTTTCAGCAACCGATTCACATCGGCCACCTCTACCCCGGATCCTTTGGCAATTCTCTTCCGCCGGCTACCTTTGATTATTCTGGGGTTGGCCCGCTCCTCGGAAGTCATGGAATGGATGATGGCTTTCACCCGGCCCATCTGTTTCTCATCAAGCTGAAGATTCTTCATGGCCGGGTTCCCTGCCATACCGGGGATCATACCCATGATGTCCTCCAGGGGGCCCATCTTCTGCACTGAATCCATCTGTTCCAGGAAATCTTCCAGGGTAAAATCCGCAGTGCGAATCTTCCGTTCCAGCTCCATGGCCTTTTCCTGATCAATGGCGGTTTCAGCCTTCTCGATGAGGCTCAGCACATCCCCCATCCCCAGAATCCGGCTCACCATACGGTCGGGATGGAAAGGCTCCAGGGCTGTGAGTTTTTCTCCCACCCCGGCAAACTTGATGGGCCTGCCAGTAACTGCCCTGGCGGAAAGGGCCGCCCCACCCCGGGAGTCGCCGTCCAGTTTAGTCAGAACAATCCCGGTGATGCCTACTTCCCGGTTATATGTGTCCGCCATCTTGAGGGCATCCTGACCCACCATGGCATCCACCACTAACAGGACTTCATGGGGATTGACCTCCCCTTTGATCTGCTGAAGCTCGCCCATCAACTCATCATCTATGTGAAGCCGTCCCGCAGTGTCAATGATTACCGGGTTGAAGCCGTCTTCCGTTGCCTTTTTCACCGCAGCTCTGGCAATGTTCACCGGCGAGGTTCGATCTCCCATCTGAAATACCGGCACATCCAGTTGATCTCCCAGGACTTCTAACTGTTTGATTGCCGCAGGCCGGTAAACATCGGTGGCCGCCAGCATGGGTTTTTGTCCGCTTTTCTTGAAGTAGTTGGCCAGTTTGCCCGAGGAAGTGGTTTTGCCTGATCCGTGAAGGCCCACCATCATTATCACCGTGGGGGGCTTCTCTGCCATTTCCACCGTGGAAACAGCAGAACCCATCAGCTCAACCATCTGGTCCCGGACAATCTTTATCACCTGCTGGGCCGGGGTGAGGCTCTTTAGAACCTCTTCTCCCACCGCCCTTTCACGGACTTTTTTAACAAAATCCTTCACCACCTGAAGGTTGACATCCGCCTCCAAGAGGGCCATTCGAACCTCCCGCAAGGCCAGCTTCACATCTTCTTCCGTCAGCTTGCCCCGGCGTTTCAGGTTCTGAAATATCCCCGCCAGACGTTCTTGTAAATTTTCAAACATAATAATCCCTCCCCGGGGGTATATGATAATACAACAGGGTAATTTGTCAAGCCCCCAAAGGCCCGGTTACTGTAAAACCGGCACCTTTTCCCCTTCTTTTTCCTTTTCTTTTCTTGCTGTCCGGGCTTTTCCCGCCTCATCCACCAGCCATTTGAAAAAAGCATCAAACTCCGGTTTCTCCCGGCGCATCTTCTCGGGATGAAACTGAACCCCCAGAATTGCCCTGCCCGATGCACATTCCATGGCCTCCACAAAACCATCATCAGACCGGGCCGTGACCCGGAAACCTTCTGCCAGGTCCTTTACACCCTGATGATGGAAAGAGTTCACAAGGATCCTTTCCTTCTTCATCAGACGGAAAAAGATGCTCTCTTTTTCAACTTTGACCTCATGCATGGTCAGGGCTGTTTTGCCGTCTTTTTTTGTGCGATGAGCAACCTTCACATCGGATTCATAAAGGCTGGGAATATCCTGATACATGCTTCCGCCGAAAAACACATTTATCAACTGATGTCCGCGACAGATCCCCAGAACAGGAATCTCCCGCTCAACAGCTCTTTCCAGGATCCACATCTCATATTTGTCAAACTTCTCATCGGTGTCTTCCAACTTCTCGTGGCGGTCTTCCTTATAGAACTTGGGATCAATGTCGATACCGCCGGGTATCAGAAGGCCGTCTATCTCATCCACCTTGTCTGCGGTGGCCTGGGGTTCCTCGCCGAAGAACAGCTCCACCACCATAGCGCCATTGGCTTCAATGGCATCCCGGTAATTCTTTCGCTGGTCTTCCCCGGCCCGATACTGCCGGGCTTCATCCTTTGAATAAATCAGTCCGATTCGAACATCCGACCCATAAGCCATGCTCCCTGCAACAGCCCATATCAACAGGAAAACCATGAATATGACTAATTTTCTGTTTCGCATACTTGCTCCTTTTGTTCATGCTTTCACTTATATTAAATGTGAGGGACAGTTTCCCTTTTGCCGGGGAAAAATCAGCCCCGGCAGGAATACCACCGGCAAGAGAAAATAACAGATTGCCAATGAAACCAAAAGGAGTCGGGGAAATGGATAACAATACAATTACTGCGGGAGTACTGGCCCTGCAGGGCAGTTTTCTGGAACATCGGCTGGTCCTGGAGAAAATGGGCATCCACACCATCGAGGTCCGCAAGCCCTGTCAGCTGAACCTCATCCAGGGCATCATCATTCCCGGGGGGGAATCCACCACCATGGGAAAACTCCTCAACAGCGGTGAGATGATGGCCCCCCTGAGGGAATTAATCTCCCGGGGAGTGCCGGCCATGGGGACATGCGCGGGAATGATACTGCTGTCGGGGAATATATCCGGCGGCATTCTGGATCAGCCATCCCTGGGGCTTCTGAATATTGACATATCCCGCAACGGCTATGGACGGCAAAAAGAAAGCTTCGAAGGGGACTTTCCCATCACTGATATTGGAGGAGGCAGTTTCCATGGAGTGTTCATCAGAGCACCCATCATAAATAAGCTCCATAATGGAATCCGGGTGATGGCAACCTTCGGGGGCAGGCCCGTGGCAGTGCGCCAGAAAAACATACTGGCAACTTCCTTTCACCCCGAGCTGACCGCTGATGACCGGATTCACAAGTATTTCATTGAAATGATAAAGGAGTATATGGGCAAAAATGGTTAAGACAGGAGAAATCACCCTCACCACCAGAGGTTATGGCCATATGCAGGATATCACCGATCCGGTGGCCGGTCATGTGGCCAAATCAGGCATAAAAAACGGCATGGTCACGGTATTTGTTCCCGGCGCCACAGGAGGCATCACCACCATCGAATACGAACCGGGACTGGTGCAGGACTTTGACGAGATGATGGAAAAAATCGCTCCTAAATCCGCCAATTATCATCACAACGAACGATGGCACGACGGCAACGGTTTTTCACACCTGCGGGCATCCCTGTTAGGATGCCACATAACCATACCCTTCGTGGAAGGCAGGCTGACCCTGGGCACATGGCAGCAGGTGGTTTTTATTGATTTTGACAACAAGGGGCGAAGCCGTCGTCTGGTCTGCCAGGTAATGGGAGAATAATGCAAAGGAGAATCCACATGCCAGATGAGGTAATCCGCAACCGTCCCGTGGTGGGTCTTATCACCGATTTTGGAATCCAGGACCCTTACGACGCGGTGATGAAGGGAGTAATATATTCCATAAACCCCGAGGCAAATATCGTGGACATTACCCACCACGTGGAACCACAGAACGTCCCCCAGGCGGCATTCATCCTGAGCCGGGTTTTCAGCTATTTCCCCAGGGACACAGTTTTTAATGTGGTGGTTGATCCGGGAGTGGGAGGCAAACGCCGGGCCCTGGCAGTCAAAACCAGGGATTATTACTTTGTGGCTCCCGACAACGGAGTCCTGACCCTGGCCATGAAAAAATCCCCACCCCAGGTGATGGTGGAGATTACTGATTTCCGGTTCATCCTTCAGCCGGTTTCCCGGACATTTCATGGCCGGGACATATTTGCTCCCGCTGCGGCTCACCTGTCAAACCGGGTCCCCATAACCGAGATGGGAATGAAGGTGGAAGACTATGAAAAGCTCACATTCCCGCCGGTGACAGTCCAGAAGGATCATCTCCTGGGCCATGTCATATACACTGACCATTTCGGCAACCTGATAACTGACATTGACCATGAGCTTTACCACTCAAGAAAAGTCAACAGAATAACCGTGGCGGATCACACCATCACCGGCCTGAACCGGTCATACAATTCCTCGCCCCCGGGGGATCTGCTGGCCATCACCGGCAGTTTTGACACCTTGGAAATATCAGTGAACAAGGGGTCTGCAACGGATCTCCTGAAAGGTGTAACAGGGCTCCCCGTCAGGATTGAGTTGGAGGATTAACCCCGGCATTCCAAGCTTTTCCGGTGGCAGACGCTCTGGAGGATACACTCCCGGCATCTGTCCGGGTTTTCCTTTCGAGGACATCTCCCTGACATCCCCAGATGACACAACAAAAAGTCCATCCTCAGGGGGTCCTCCCTGTTGAGTTTCTTCAAACCCTGAGTAATCTCCACTGCCATCTTCCAGCTGGGGTTTTTCCGCCGGGTAAACCCCAGATACCGGGCTATCCGTTCTATGTGAGTGTCAACGGGCACCACTAAATCGGATCTGTCAACACCGGCCCACCCGCCGGGATCCACCATGTCCTTCCGGTTCATCCAACGCAGATAAAGACACATCCGCTTGCAGGGAGAACCTTTCCGGGGCGACGGGAAGAAATAAGAAAAATTCCTCCCCCCGGGAAAGGGAGTCCCGCCGGCCATTTCAATAAATGCCCCGGAGAAGGAGTCCATCCCATGGGAAATGTCGCCGGGGGTGTATCCATTAAGGAACAGGTTCTCCAGGGATCCCCATCTTTTTAACTGCTGAGCGATGGCCCAGAGAAGGGTCAGGAGATCCTCCCGGTTGTTGAACCGGTGATAAAACCCCTCAAAAGGAGGATTTTCCGTGTTGAGGCGGTTTAAAACAAAATCCCTGGGGGAATCCCCAAGGACATTAAAAACCCGGCTCAGGGTCCTGCCAATCTGCTCTACTGCGCCATATGCGAAAACCGAGGCCACAAGCCCCGCCACTTCACGATCCCCGGGGGCTCCGTAACGCCGGACAAACCTCACCGGGTCAGTGGCAATGCGGGATTCAAAATCAAAAACTTCCTCCAGGGACAGCAAAGGATCCCCCAGAAATCTAAAACATTCAGCATCGGACATGCTCCCGGCTGTGGTCATTGAATCCTGCTACCACCGAATATGAATCGACGGGCTGACCCGGACAAAAGTTCCCCAGCCCCGGCGAATCCGCGGGTAATTGTATGCCCGCACCGGATGCCCGCTCTGGCGGTAGTAGCCGTCGTAATAGTAATATGAATTATTGTGATAATATGAGTCGTTTTGATAATATGGCGGAGGAGTTACATAATAATACCCCTGGGTGTATGCAGGCTGAGTGTTGAAATGGATGTAAACCCCGCCCCGATAATTATTCCGATAACGGTAATCATAGCGATATGGCCGTGGCCGGGCCCTTGGAGGACGGCGGTAGCTGGTGGGAGGTCGTCGGGGTGGACGGCGGGGCGGACGGCGATCCCTGGCCCAGGTAATCCCCGTAAATGCAAGGAAAAAAAGTGTCAATATTCCAATTATTGTGAGGAACTTTTTCATGTTACCGCCTCCGGTACAATTTTGTTATGCCTATATATTAGACTACCACATGGAGAAAATTATTTCAAGGACATAAGATAAACAGCCGGGGAAAATCCCCGGCTGTTGTTATGCTGTTTGATGGGTTATATCATTATTCAGCGGGAGTTGCATCGAACCGGAGGATGGTTCCCCAGTCGCCTACTATGAAGCCCTTGGTGGAATCGAGGCCGTTATCGCCCCACATTCCATACCAGGACACAGGCATATTTCCACTGATGACTGACCACTGAGCTCCATCAAAGCGGAAAACCTGCCGGCCCCATCCATATACGAACACTCCCAGTTCATCTGAGCCCCAGACACCACGAAGGTCGAATACAGCTCTTCCCGTTTCCCCCATTGGATCCATGATGCTCCAGGCTGTGCCGTTATAGCGGAGAACAGTGCCCTCCTCGCCCACGGCATAGACTTCGTATCCGCCACCGTCAAGCTGACGGCCCCAGATGCCCCACAGGGGGTAGTTGTCGTAGCCGGCAACAGTCTGCTGGGACCAGGTTGCTCCATTATAGAATAGGATGGTTCCTTCATCGCCAACGACCCAGATATTGTTGGCATCCAGTCCCCACACTGCCTTGAAGTTGGTGGTATGAGGAAGGGCAATATGCCATGTCCAGTCAGTTCCGTCGAACTGGTAAACTCGGCCGTCACCGACAGTCCAGACATCGTTGACACCGGAGCCCCATACGCTGTAGAGAGCCTGGGTGTTGCCCGCCGGAAGTGTTGCTGAAACAGCCCAGTTGCCTCCGGTTTTGCGAAGGATGGTTCCATCTCCGCCCACGGCCCAGACATCGTTATCAACATCGGCCCCTGCGCCCCAAAGACCGTAGAGGGGCTTGGTTGTCACAACACCACTCAAGGCATCCAATTCCCAGTCTGTGCCGTCCCAGTTGGCAATAGCCCCGGCCTGACCCACGGTGATGGCGTTGTTCTCATCAACACCCCACACGGGATAAAGGAATGACCGGGTAAGATACAGGGACAGGAAGGGATTCCATGTCACGCCTGAATCGGTGGACCTGAGAAGCTCGTTATGACTGGTAAGGGCATACGCGGCTTCCACATAGTCGCCGAATTCATCTTCCTCGGTTCTTCCCGAGAAGGATACGACGGAATGGTCAGGAGCATAAATGCTCTCAATGTAATTGCCGGGATCTTCAAATCCGTCGGTGGTTCTGGCAATGTCCCCAGCAAGGAAGGTGTCTGAACCGATAAATACGAGGTTGCTGTCGAGTCCCCATACCACATTATTAAACCGGTCTGTGCCAGCAATGGCTCCCGGTGTGGCAAATCCTGGCCAGATACCCTTCAGGAGCATCTCTTCTGGAACGTTGGGTCGATAACCGGCAATATAGACATTTCCTTCTTCTTCAGACAGGGCCGATACTGTCCATACATCATAAAAATGGTGATAATCGGGACCTGCTCCAAGAAGATCGCCTTCACGGTGAGTGTACCAGTAATCGCCTCCCATCCAATAAAGGATAGTTCCATAACGGCCCACTGCATACGCAACTTCCCGGTTCTGGGGGAAGGGATCTGTCCAGACTCCCCGGAGCTGGGCGCCCACGAAGGGGTTGGGGGCCAGGTCGTTCTCGATGGTCTGCTGGGTCCATACTCCCCCCTTGAACTTCAGGATGAGCATTTCGCCAAAGTCACTGTAGGCCCCATCAAAAAACCTGGGGTCCCGACCGCCCACCGCGAAAATCAGGTTGGAGCTTCTGCCGGTGATGTCATACATCACAACGCCGGTGGTCTGAACTGTTGACCATTCGGTTCCGTCGTAATGGATGATGAATCCTGTGCCAGCAAAACCGCCCACTGCATACAGGTTGTTTCTTGAGGTTCCCCAGATGGCCCGGATTGGAGTTTCAACCCCGGATCTCATGGGGAGCCACCGGTCCAGGTCAGCCCTGTAACGAAGAACAGCCCCGCCGTCGCCGACGACAAATATGTCCCCCGAGGGGTCAAGATAGAAATCATTTACCGGGATACCGGTTTTCAGAATGTAGAGGGTTGTGGAGCCCACCGGCCCAAATACATCATCGGTGGTATCCCCGCCATCATCATAATCATCTTCCCCGGTGGGGTCCTGAGTCGGAGTCGGATCAGGAGTTGGATCAGGAGTCGGGTCAGGATCCGGGGTCACATGGGTCGGCACCGCCGTCGGAGTTGTCCCGCCTCCCCCGTCGATAATAGTTGTTGCTCCTTCTCCTCCACCGGAGCCGCAACCGGCTACCAGCACAAAAGAAAAGAAACAAAGCAATACAAGAACTGTAATGCTTGCAAAGGTTTTTCTCATTTTTTGTCCTCCCTAAGGTTAAAATTAGTAATTAGTATAATTAATCCTAATAATTTTCCAGAACCCCGGAATCTATTCCTCCCCAGAGGATGAATAACACTTCCGCATAATAATGATGCCATATGCCGGGGATGGATTTTTTTAAAAGGCCCGCCGGCCGGATCTCTGGCCGGCAGGCCAAAAAGACTGATGAAATCAGTTTTACTTGATTACCAAGGTCCCCGCATTGTTGTTGACAAACTGGGGAGTCTGGACTGAACTAAGATTCTGGGTGCTGTAGTCGATTACCAGGGGACGGAGGTAATTGTAGGATTCTTCCACGGATATGGTGCCGTCGCCGGAAGTGTCAGCAGGCCCGATAACCTCGGAATCGGCGCCAAGCCCCTGAACCAGGAAGCTGGTGAAAACACCGCCGCCCACTGCCGGATCCTCCCAGGAAACCTCATCGCCAGCGCTGGCAGTAACTGCCACCAGACGATCCACTTCGTTGATGCCCCGGTCATCTTCGGTGTCAAAGGCCCATCCCTTGGCAAACTCGGGATCGTATCCTTCGTGGCCGGTGAAGACCTTGGCTTTCCTGCCGTTGCTCTTGTCAATCAATCCGCCGGAATAACAGGCGTCGATGTAAAAAATAGCACTGCAGGGGTTGCCTGTCAGAACAGAAGTCAATTCACGGTCGGTGAGAAGTTCGTAGCTTTCCTCGTCATAGGTCACCAGAGCTGCGGATCCGTTGTCATTAGTGCCATGACCCGAGAAGAAGAACACCAGGCTTGTTTGTGCATCTCCTTTCTCCTTGTAGAGCTGGATGAACTTGATGATGTTGGCCTTGGTGGCCTCGGAATCAGTCATTAAAACTGTAGCTGCCGCCGGCCCCCAGTAGGTGCTGTTGACCACGGAATTCCTGAGCTTTGTGGCATCGCTGACACAGTAGTTCAAAGGCCCCACACTTTCACTGTATTCATTGATGCCGATGAACAGGGCATAATAATTATACTGGCTGCCAGGATCAAATACAGTGGTGGTGACATCAGAGCTTGTGGTGGTGCAGCCGGAAAACACTGCAACAACAGCCACAACCAGCAGGGCCCCCACCAGCAGTATGGCTCCACCCTTGAGTTTTGATTGCGCTTTCAAAAGAAAACCCTCCTTTTATAATGTTGTCCGGGGGGTCATCCCCGAAGGGCATCCTGTTGTCCAAGGGCATCCAGGCAGTGCTTCTATGTTTCCTGCCGTGAACCTCCGCCGGCCAACTGATTCCATCGAGGATAAACCTTTCCCAAATTTGACTAATACTAAAAATAAAGTTAATTAAAAGTTCAAATTTTCCTGCATGCCGGCAATAATAATCTGGAAGGGCCGTCGGAAACCTGCTACTTTGGAATTCCCATGTCATATTTTTCTCTCAGCTTCAATACCAGCCGGTCAAACAAGGCTCCATCCCTGGTTATCTCATCTCCCAGCCGGCGGAAACGCTCTACGGCCCCGGGATTGTCAAAACCCTGCTCCAGCTTCATCAGATCCACCGACACATCCACCATTTCCTTCATTTTATCAAAGACACGAATCCCCAGATCATTTATCTCCCGGGTTTCCTCATCGGGAGGAACAAGATCCCCGATCTCCACCGCAGCCTGTTGATATTTTTTCCCCAGCTTCAACAGGTCATCCGCATCCACCCTGCCGGTGCCGATATTGATCAGCCCATCCTGAATTTTCAGCAAATCCCCGGCAGAGGGCTTGTTGCGATCGAATATCTCCCTGAGAAGATCCAGATACTCCCTCACCTTTTCAGCCTTGTCCAGGGTATCTTTATCAATATGAATACCCGGATCACCTGGAATGTCCGGGGTTTCCGGAGATGGCTCCCGCCTGGGGGCACTCTCTTCAAGGGTCAGGGCCCACAGTCCCCCGGCAGGATCTTTTTCGATTTTTACTCCCAGCCATAACAGCAGGGCTTCTGCAGAATCCATGGGAACAAAATGCTTCCCTTCAAGAGTCATCGCCGGCATTCTCAGAATCCTCCCTCCCGCTACGATCCTCAGGGGATGATCCCCGGCACTGCCCAGCTCCGGCTCCCCCGAGGGCCGGATACCCGGAGAAATCGCCATCAGGGCCGAGGCTTCTTCATAGCTGGATTCAATCTTCAAGGCAGAAAGAACTTCCGCCACCGACGAGGCATGAATCCATCTGCGTCCTTCGGCTTCCATTACCGGGGATTTGATTATGGCACCACCCCCGGCGAAGGTATGTTCTCCCTGGGTCACCGCCAAAGCCGGCATTGCCAGAAAAACCATCAACAGCAAAACCAGCATCCCATTATATCTTATGTTTTTCATATTGATTACCCCCTTACAACAACTCCCGGGCCTGACACATGAGATGATCTTGATGACAGGACCCGGCGGATTTCCGATGTCTGATCCTCAAAGTCAGGCTTCCCCAGAAGAGCGAACATATTTTTCTTATAGCTTTCCACTCCCGGCTGATTGAAAGGATTCACCTCCAGCATGTAACCGCTTACCGCTACTGCCCACTGGAAGAAATAAAACATCTCCCCCAGACAGTATGCATCCAGTCGGGGAATCTCAAGGGTCATGTTGGGAACCCCCCCCTGCAGATGGGCAAGGCGGGTGCCATACAAGGCCTGGCGGTTTATTTCCTCCAAGGGCATATCTGCCAGGTAGTTAAGATTGTCCAGATTGTCCCTGTCGTGTCCCGGCTTCAGAGAAGACACCCCCTCGGTGATTTGCAAAAAGGTTTCAAATATGGATCTGGGACCTTCCTGAATCCACTGGCCCATGGAATGCAGGTCTGTGGAAAAATCACAGGAAGCAGGGAAAATCCCCCGGTTGTTTTTTCCTTCGGACTCCCCGAAGAGCTGTTTGAACCACTCGGAAAAATAATGTAGCCGTGGTTCGAAGTTTGACAGAACCTCAATGGTTTTTCCCTTCCGGTAAAGAATATTTCGAATAATTGCATACATGGAAGACGGGTTATCTCCGGGAGCCTCCAGATCCCGATACAGGGCTGTTCCCTGGCATGCGCCTTCCATCATGGCTTTGATGTCAATCCCCGCCACTGCCAAGGGAAGAAGTCCCACCGGGGTCAGCACCGAAAAACGTCCCCCAACATCATCGGGAATCACATAGGTTTTCAGGTTCTGCTCTTCTGCCAGCCGTCGCAGGGCACCGGAACGGGCATCGGTGGTGGCTATGATCCGGCGGGAGGCTTCCGCCTCGCCGTATTGTTCCATCATCTGCCGGCGGATCAGTCGAAATGCCAGGGCAGGTTCCGTGGTGGTCCCTGACTTGGATATGACATTTACTGACACTCTGCGCCCCTTCATCATCTCCAGCAATGCACCCAGATAACGGGAAGATATGGAATGCCCGGCAAAAACCACTTGAGGAGATTTTTGCAACGACACAAATTCCGGCAGAAGGGCTTCTATCCCGGCCCTGGCCCCAAGATAGGAACCCCCGATGCCCACGGTAATAAAAAGATCCGTATCCTGCCGAATCCTTCCCGCGGTTTCCACAATGTCGTCAATCAGCCCGGTATCCACAGTATCGGGCAGGCGAAGCCAACCCAGGTAATCACTGCCAGGGCCATCTCCAGAGAGCACTGTTTTCCTGGCTCTCTGATAATCTCCCATGGCCTGTTCAATCTCTTGTGTGCCGATGAAATCCATGACATTGCTGTAATCGAGTCTTATGGACACTTTATCACGCCTTTCCCTTATTTTAACTCAAACTTTTTCAAGCCCACCGGGTAATGAGGACTGGTAGCCAGATAACCCCATACATAATATGTCCCCGGCGGAACCCTGGCCCCCTGCATATTCCGGCGATCCCACTGGGCCCGGAAGATTTTTTCCTCCCGCCGGGCGAATATCATGGTCTGGAGCATTGCAATGAAAGCCTTGTCCGATGACCAGCGCCAGACTTCCCGGCCCCCGGAATCGGTGACGGCAAAATCGAACTGCTGAGCTGTGGGCAGGGGAATGGAAACCGATTGTTGCCCCACATTCTGGATCCGCATGGACATGGTGACAGGCTGGTTTCCCTTGAAAACTTCAGCCCCGGTTCTGACTGCAGTTATAAGCTCCAGGGGAAGCTCCACCTGCCGGGGATGCTTCTCGAGCACCTCGATCCCGATCACCACCACCTCATCAGAAACCTGATCAATAACAACCCGGGCCTCGTCAAAAAGGTTCAATCCCGACAGTTTTCTGCGGGCTACAGGCAGTATCAGCACCCGGCCGGCCCTGATCCAGTCGGCCCGCTGGGACCCGCCGGTGACCTGCAACACCTCAAACTTGAGCTTGTCAGGATGTCCCGACTTGGGATAATAGTCCAGAAGCCGGCCCCGGACAACCACATCTCCCAGGGCTGTGCCTCCCAGAAAAAGCCACATCGTCAGCATGACAAATGGCACAGGGTTGAATCGCCGCATGATATCAGGTCCTTTCAAATCAAAGCTTTTTTAATTTTTTCGACATACTCCCTAAAAATCTTTTAAATAAACACAGCAAAGGAAATTATAATAAAAAACATAATATAAAAATTAGACTGCAGGGCTTCAGTCCCTGCAAGTTTCACCAGAGGGAGGCCCCAGCTGTATGGAAATTTTTTTCCTGCGCCATGGAGATGCGGAAGGATCCTTATATAACACCCCCGAGGCAGACTTTGAAAGAGAACTTACAGACCGGGGAAGAGAAAGACTCGCCACAGAAGCAACAGGACTTGCCAGGATAGTCCCGGTGTTTGACCTTATCCTCACAAGTCCCCTGGTCCGGGCCAGGCAGAGTGCAGAAATATTTGCCCAGGCCTTCCAGTGTCATGATGGCATCCGGATCAGCTCAGCCCTCCAGCCTCCCTGCGACCTGCATTACCTGCTGGAAGAAATCGCCATTGCCGAAAGCGCCCAGAGAATCCTTTGCGTGGGGCATGCTCCTTCCCTGGGGATGCTGGCCACGGAGATGATCTCAGGACTGGAAGAAGAAAATTTCTTTGAACTGAAAAAAGGGGGCATCCTGCAGGTGACTCTGGAGGAACCCACACCTGATGCCGATGCCCGGCTGGCAGGGTTTTTCCCGCCGGATTTCCTCATAACCCTTGGCCGGGGAGCGACAGAAAGACCGGGGGACTTTCCTGCCCAAAGGAAAATCCCACCGGAGAAGGATTTTTTGCCTGAACCTCCCATGCACCAGGAAAACCGGGACCTGCCGGAACCCCGGCTCCGGGGCGGATGGGACGGCAGTCTTTCAGAGATTCCCGATCGTAGAAGAGATGGCCAGGAGATGGATCATCCATATGCCGGGGAACGGGATCGCCGGGGCCGACAGTATCCGGTACCGTCAGAATCAGAAGAAGACATCAACGAGGTTCTCAAGGATGAAGTTTCCTCCCTGCAGGATGCTCTGGGTTCCATAATGGGAAAATCCGACAAAAACAACAGCCGGCGGACTATGGATGCCCTGAACTCCTTTCTGGGAGAAACCGGAGGAAGCCCCCCCCGAAAAAATGATACACCTTACGAATACGACGACTCAGTTCTTCCAAAGGGTATCGACCTGCAGTTGTGACATTCCCGGCCCAACCGGGGACACCGTCAACCTGAAACCCCAGAACCCAGAACAAGGAAGGGTATCGTGAGAAAGATTGACCTTACTCCCTCTTCCGGCAGGGACCGGGTTATCATGCATATCGACATGAACTCTTACTTTGCCATGGTGGAACAACAGGCGAACCCTCATCTCCGGGGACGGCCCGTAGGAGTGGGAGGCCCCAACGAAGGGCGGACGGTAATCGCCGCGGCATCCGTCGAGGCAAAAAAATTCGGGGTCAAGTCAGGAATGACCATACACCAGGCCCGGAATCTTTGCCCCGACATAATTCATGTTCAGGGAGATTACAATAAATACGCCTTCGTCACCGACAGGGTTCTTCGAATATTCCGCCGTTACACTCCCATCCTGGAAATATTCAGCATCGACGAGGCATTCCTTGATGTGACCCCTACTATTGGATCCATGGCAGGGGCGATTAAAGCCGCAAGACAGATCAAAGACACCATCCGCCGGGAAGTGGGGGAAATCCTCACCTGCTCAGTGGGCATAGCGCCAAACAAGCTTATTGCCAAGCTGGCATCGGACATGAAAAAACCCGACGGCCTTGTGGTTATCCCCCGTCACAAAATCCCAGCTCTTCTGGATCGGATTGAACTTTCTGACCTTTGCGGTATCGGCTCCCGAACCCGGAAGAATCTTCTGGCCATGGGCATCGACACTGTAGCCAAACTCCGGGAAGCTCCCCTTGCAACCCTGGTTCGCCGTTTCGGGAAGTGGGGCTTCATCCTGCACCGGATGAGCCGGGGGGAGGACGATTCCCCGGTAGTTCCCTATTACCAGCACGAAGAACCCAAGAGCATGGGCCATTCCCTGACCCTCCCCAAAGATACCACCGACAGGGATGAGATATTTGCAACACTGATGCGCCTATCGGAACAGGTGGGCCGGAGGATGCGGGCGGAATGCTACCTGGGACGCACCATCTGGGCAGGAGTGCGCAAGGGGGATTTTGTGAACCTGGGGGCGCAGAAAACCCTGAACCGCTGGATCGATGACGGCTATGAGATATACCGAACTGCCCGGACCATTCTGGAGGGCTTCAATTATCACGGCCCGGTGCGTCTTGTGGGAGTTTCTGTTCGGGGGCTTGTCCAGGGAGCTTATCAGATGTCAATCCTGGAGGAGGATCAGCGCCGGGAACGCCTCAACCTGGCCACCGACGAGATTAACAACCGATTTGGTGAATTCACCGTGGGCCGGGCATCCCTGATGAAAACCCGCACCCGGAAGAGGGGGCCCTCGGGAATGGGAGCAAGCCGGGCCATGAGCCGATACCACAGCTATGAAGCCCGGCAGGAAGAAAAGGGCGGGCAACATTGAACACCTGCCGTCATCACATCGAAACCTTCCCTGTTGCTGTTGAAGAGGAACTGCAGGTTACGGATCCCCAAACAGGCCGGCTTCAGCCGGGAGCGCCGGCAATTCTTCGCCGGGGTGTTCTTATGGGCTTCCCCCATATGAAGGCGGAAACCCACCAATGCATTCTGGAGATTACCACCGGCCCCTGCAGGGGTTTGATTGAGCTGGATGATAAACTCCGGGGCATTCGAAGTGAAGCCGATGAAATCGCCATTCAGGAAGGTTACCGCCTTGGCCGGGGAGGTTCATGCAAAATTCCCGGCGGTAACTGGAGGCTTCTCACCGATTCGCCTCATGTTAGAAAGATGCATGAAAAATTAGGAGAAACCCTGACTGAATCTTTGTTTTTTGGACTTCATGTTCACATTGGGATAACAGACCCCGGAGCATCAACATACGCGGCATGTGCCTTGGTGCCATCTTTGCCCATTCTGCTGGCCTTGTCGGCAAACTCCCGGCATCATCTGGGGCTCGATACGGGAATGGCTTCATACCGGGCAGATCAACTGTTGAGAATCCCCCACGCCGGCATCCCGCCATATCTTCCCCGGCAGGACATGTATGAAGCCCACATCGGGAAACTGGTTGAATCAGGCATCATAGAAAGCCCCATGGATATTCTCTGGGATGTGCGGGTTCATCCCGTATATGAAACCATCGAGGTGCGGATAATGGACTGCCCGGCAGAACCCCGCAACACGGTGATTCTGGCGGGCCTGATCCGGGGACTGGCGATGGAGGGAGTTCAAAAATACCAGCAGGGGGATCCCCTTCCCCACTGGGACCCCGGCACCATAAGCAGAAACCGCAAACAGGCGGTAATCCATGGGATGAAGGCGACTCTGGAGCATTTGGGACCGGGCAGGGGTTCTGTGAAAAAGCTGGCTCAGGAGATGGCCATAAGGCTGGAAGGATTTCTTGGCTGGGATGAACAAAGGCTGATAACCGATGGGATGGAAAGAATAATCGAAGCCACCGGGGATTGACAGGAAAATTGCAACAACAGAATTGAAGGGGGAAAATTTTCGCCCCGGCAGAATTGAATATCTCAAAATCAGGAGGTATCCTCTATGACAAAAATTAAAAGCATTCTGACCATTCTTCTGTTAACAGTCCTTCTCTGGCAAGCTGTGGGATCTCAAGCTTGGTGCGCCGGAAAAGACGACGGCTCCCTTGTTTCTGGCAAGCTCATCGCCCAGAGGGATCGAGTTCGGGTGGAGCTGATCACATACATGAGCGACGGCCTGCGGGTCAAGGGCTTTCTGTTTGTGCCGGTGGATGCCCATGAGAATCAGCAGAAACTGCCATGTGTGATATTCTGTCACGACGGCATATCAGGAGTCACCAGAGAACACCGCCTCTCGTCAATCAGGCTTGCAAACAGTGGATTTGTGGTTTTCTCGCCATCTTACCGGGGAGAGGACGGCTCCCAGGGAGAGATTGAAATTGCCAAGGGGGAAGTCCGGGATGTCCTGAATGCCATGACACTTATGGAAAAGCATGAAAACGTTGACGGGCCCCGGATGGCCCTGACAGGGGCATCCCATGGAGCGCTGATTGCAGTTCTTGCAGCATCCCGCACCGACCGGGTGAAGGCTCTGGTGTCGGCCTACGGTGTCATGGACATATACAAGTGGTGGGATTACCTGAAGGAAAACAACATGATAGGCAAGGACAAATATACCCGACAGACCTACGGCAAAGGCCCCCAGGATCGCCCCGTATCCTTTGCCATCCGCAATGCCGTCAGTTTTGTGGAAAACATCAAGTGTCCGGTTCTGATTCTTCAGGGAGAAAAGGACAAAATCGTCCCCCCCCAGCAGGCCCGGTATCTCAAGGAATCTTTGGACAAACACAAGATCCCCGCCAGATTGGAGTTGTTTCCCGACGCCCTGCATGGCTTCCTGATTTATGTCCCCTACATCAAAGACGATGTTGAAGAAGCAGAGCGGGAGCAAACCCGGAAAGCCTGGGAAATAATGATAAAGTTCCTGAAAGATAATCTGGAGTAATTATATCCTTTTATTATCGTTATGTAATTGATTTATTTTGAAAAAGGAATAACCCATGGATCAAACGAATTTATAGGCATTATTTTCCTTGGAGGAGCCTTCGTGATAACCAGGGCCAGTGAAAAGATTCAATCCAAGATAAAAGAAAACTCTAAAAAGCTTCTGGAGCTGGCCCGGAGAAAATTTAATCTGGAGCTGGATTATTCCGAGGAATCCCTGGTGATTGCCGACGATCTGGCTACCATCTTTTTCAAAGTTCACCGGGAGCACTACATCAAAGCCGCGGTGATGATCGGCAGTTACCTGGGGCATGTGATCATCGAAAATCTCGGGGGCCGTTGGCTCAAGGATCTTTCCATCGGCAAGGTGGGAAAGCTCAAGGGGAGTGCCCACCCCATGATCCGTGCCCGCAAGCGTCTTGCCAACGGCACTGATGATTCTCTGGTATATTATTACCGCAACCTCAAACTCACCACCTGTCGGGATTCCACCTTTGCCCCCGACAAGAACCGCATCAGAGAGATGCGGGATGAACTGCTGAAAAAAGGCTGGGATCGAGAGCTTTTCAAGCGGGCCATGGACCCGGAAGAACACCGTTATGTCCGGGAAGAAGCGGCAGAACTCCTGGGGCGCATAGGGCGGGCGGAGAATCTCTCAGATGAACTGATTGAAGCCGCCAGAAATCGTGAAACAGTCTATTATGCGGCAATTATTCTCCAGAACCTTCCAGTGCCGGAGTCATATGAACCCCTGATTAAGAATCTCAAGCGCTGTGGGGATTCCGCCACAAAACAGCAGATTATTCTGGCCCTGGGGCAGATTGGTGATCAGCGGGCCCTGGATACTCTTCTGGAATATCTCGACGACAAGGACGAGATTGTGGGGCATTATGCAGCCCTGGCGGTGGGACAGATCGGTGGCGATAACGCCGTCAACAAGCTCCTGGCCATCATGGGGGGACTGGAACCGGGCAAGAGAAGCCATGCCATAACAGCCCTGGAGGTTCTGGGAAATCAGGACGCGGTCCCGGCCCTGATTGAAGCTCTTTTCTCCCGGGATGAGGAAATCCGGGAAGCCGCAGCCCGGGCCCTGCAGTATATCCCCGATGAGCGGGCCTTCAAACCTCTGGCATACTGCCTCAAGGACAATTCCAGTCGAATCCGCATATACTCGGCATACGCTCTGGCCTTCACTGGAAAGCCCGAGGCAGCAAAACACATCAAGAGGCTTCTTCGGGACGAGGTGCAGACAGTTCGCCTTCATGCCACTCATCTGATGAAATGGCTCAACGACGGCGGGCTTCCCGAAGCCAAGGTAATATAACTCAATACCCCAATAACGGCATTTGTTTGATTTTCGGTTTGACCCGGCAACGGATCGCTACAGGACAGACTCCGGGCAAAATTTATTTTAACGGAGGAAAACCATGAATAGAACCCTCGCCAACGGCATCCGATGGAAACAGGTGGAAGAAGAAACCATCAGTCTTTTCTGCAAATATCTTCAAATCGACACCACAAACCCTCCAGGCAACGAGTTGAAAGCTGCGGAGTACTTCGGAGAAATCCTTGACCGGGAGGGGATCCCATACCGCCTGATGGAGCCGGAGCCGGGCCGAACCAGCATTATGGCAACCCTTTCGGGAAATGGCGAGAAAAAGCCCATCATTCTTATGAACCACATGGACGTGGTCCCTGCAGAGGTGGAATCTTGGGATTATCCTCCCTTCCAGGCCCGGCAGGTTGACGGCTATATTTATGCCCGGGGTGCCCAGGATATGAAAAGCCTGGGAATCCTGGAGTTCATGACTCTCCTGCTGTTAAAAAGACAGGGGGTGAAACTATGCCGGGATGTGATTTTTCTGGGTTGTGCCGATGAAGAAAAAGGCGGGGCCATGGGAATAGGTCATGTGATGAAAGAAGTGCCGGAGCTGGCCGGGGCTGCCTTCTGCCTCAACGAGGGAGGCGGGATAATGGACATGGGTGACGGCAGGCTTTTATATCGGGTGGGCTTTACCGAGAAAATTCCGGCATGGTTTAGAATAACCGCCCACGGAAAGCCCGGCCACGGTTCGGTTCCCCACCATGAACACTGCAATATGGCCCTTGTGGAAGCCATAAGACGAATCCTCCAATGGCAACCTGCGCCGGAGGTCACCCCGGTGGTCCGGCGATATCTCAAATCGGTGGCTACCTTTTGTGATGAACCTCTCCGGGGCATACTGTCAGACCCCGACGTTTCTATAAAAGACCCGGAAAAAATGAAAACCCTTTACCAGCTGAGTCCTTCATACACGGCGCTCCTCCGGGACACCATGGCCCTCAACATCATCCATTCCGGCTCCAAGATCAATGTCATCCCTTCAACGGGCTACTGCGAGTTTGACACCCGAATCCTGCCGGGACATTCTCCCGGTGAGTTCATATCCCGGGTTGAGAAAATCCTTGAAGACCTTCCCGTGAAGGTTGAACTGCAGGATGCCTCAAGACCCGTAGCGGAAAATGTGATAGAGAGTGAAGATTCCGAATTTTACCAGGCTTTGCAGGAAACCGCACAGGAGATGACTCCCGGCGCGGTGGTGACCCCGTATGTCATGACCGGGGCTTCTGATTCTCAGTATCTGCGGTGTATCGGGGTGCCCTGTTATGGGTTTGCACCATTAATCCTTACCGGCGAAGAGAGAAAGCGGGTTCACGGCCACAACGAGAGAATGAGCATCGGCAATATGAAATTCGGCGTGGCAAGCCTTTTCCGTCTTATGGAAAAACTGACATGCTGACAGATTTTTCCCCGGAATGATCCAAGTGTTGAAACTATAGTTTTTCTGGATTTGTTACAAAGTGTTAACAATAAATATTACGAAGGCTTAACACTTCTTATTCCCATATTGCTTTACTTTTCCGGTTTTTCTGTTAAAATTAAATTAAGATATTTAGCAATGAAAGGGAAGGTGTTATAATGAAAAAATTATTGATTGGGGTATTGCTTCTGAGCCTCTGTGCAACGGTGGCCTTTGCCGCGGTGAGCACCGAGCGGGGAACCACAGTTCTCCACCAGTCCAAAACAGACTATGAATACATTCAGGACAGCCGGGTTCACCGGGTGGTAACCGGTTATGCCGAAGCGAGGATTTCTCCCAATTTCTATCACAACGACTGGGACAACAGGTCCGGTTACACCAGCTGGGCCGGTTCACCCCTGAATCCGGGGGACCCGGGATACAAATATCATACAGCCAAATACGAACTCTGGAATATAGCAACCCCTGAAGAGGCGGCATACCTGCAGTCGATTCCCGAAGGCGGTTTCACCATGGAGCGCCGGACAACCTACTATGTGGACATGACCGGACAGGTATGGGGGACCAGTCCCTTCACCGATTATTCCGAAGAGAGCTACGACATCACCACGGTGGTTGAGTTCATCAATCTCGATCCTTACACGGTCATCGAGCTGACCAAGTATCATATAATCCAGTACACCACTGATGTTGTTTACGAAATCGTCGCCAACATGTATGACTACTCGCCTCTGGTGCTGGATCTCAACCAGGACGGCAGAATCGACGTGGCCCGGAACCAGTGGTTGCCCCATGCTCCCAAGTTCTACCGGGAGTTTGCCCTGCATTTCGATATGACCGGCAGTGGCTCTGCTGAGTTCACCGAATGGATGTCCCCCAATTCCAGGGACGGAATGCTGGTAATGCCCAATGCCCAGGGCAAAGTCGAAGGCGCTTTGGAGCTCTTCGGGACAGCCGGCGGATTCACCGATGGTTTTGAAAAGCTGTCAATGATATGCGATCACGACAATAACGGCTGGGTGGAAGGCAAGGAACTGGAAGGCCTCAAGATATGGATCGACGCCAACCACAACGGTATCTGCGAACCTGAGGAACTCCACGAACTGTCGGATTTTGGAATCACCAGGATTTCAACCCGCCACGAAAATTACGTCAGTTCTTATCAGACCGCCGACGGCAGTGAACACACCCTTTGGGACTGGTGGCCCGCATCAATGGAAATCCGTAAATTCAGAAGATAAATCACAGCAGACTCACAGTTCAAAAAAGAGGGGAATTTTCCCCTCTTTTTATTTTTATAAATATTATCATGTTTTAATCAAAAGTATTAACAAGGCTTAACAGGATAAACACTAATTTTCCTTTACTTTTTCCAAATGTTTGTTAAAATAATATTAACAAGTATTGTTTGTAAATCAAATTTCCATAAAGGAAGGTGGAACCTATGAAAAAAATATTCACTCTGACCCTGGCACTGGTGCTGTCCCTGGTGATTGTGACATCAGCCTTTGCCGCGGTGAGTACCGAACGAGGACAGACGGTGATTCACAAGTCCTCCAGCGAGTACACCAACTCCGAGGTTGTCCACAGGATCGTTTCCGGGAGCGTATGGTACAACACTCCTGACTTGAGCTTCTGGGAAAAGTTCACCGACGGCCCATACATGTGGATCTACAACAACCGGCTGAACCCTGCAGACTTCACCGATGAAGAAATCGCTTACATGGACACCCTGTTTTTCGACCATGGCAAGAGCAGGCCCAATGTCAACATCTTCATCGACTTGAACAGTCAGACTGTTGATATCTACAACTGGCTTCCCAATATCGGCGATGACTGGCACGGATACCAGAGGCAATTCAACGAATTCTATGTTGACTACCAGGAAGTTGAAACAGAAACCGTCACCACATACGAGTATCTGGATCCTTACACGGTTATTGAGCACACCGTCAATTTAATCACCACTGTGGATCATATTTACCAGCTGGTGGCCTGGGGCTGTGAATCCCCCATAATCCTGGATCTGGACAACAACAACCGGGTTGACGTGGCCGAGGGCCGTTGGCTTCCCCACCTGCCCAGGGTTTACACTCAGTTTGTCCGCAAGTTTGATATGACCGGCTCCGGAACCCGTGATCTTACCGAGTGGATGACTCCCAACCCCGGCGACGGCCTGCTGGTTATGCCCAACGCCGAAGGCAAGGTGGAAACTGCTCTGGAGCTTTTTGGAACTGCCGGCGGATTTGACGACGGTTATCACAAGCTGGCCACCCTGTGCGACCGGGACAACAACGGCTGGGTCGAAGGGGAAGAGTTGGAAGGCCTCAAGATATGGATTGATCACAACAACAACGCCATTTGCGAGCCTGGCGAGCTTTACAGCCTCGACAAGTTCAACATTGCCAGGATTTCCGTAAACCACGAGAATTTCAAGAGCGTTTATGAAACCACCGATGGACAGGTTCGAACCACTTGGGACTGGTGGCCTTCTGTAATGGAAGTGCGGAAACTCAGAAAAAGGTAGAACTGACCATAACAACGGCTTAAAGAGGAGGCGGGAGCCTCCTTTTTTTATATCCGGACACTGAAACACAAATAAAAAAACAGGCTCATCACTGCCTGTTTTTTTTTAAACTTAAACTTTGGGCTGTTTATGGCCGTAAGGTTCATTGGTGCTGGGCATATCCGGGTCATCTTCCTTCTGGGACAGCAACCGGACACTGGACAGGTCAACCCTGTCCACGGGTTCCTTCAGAATAGAATCATCTACCCATCTCAGGCCGTAAGGCTCGTTGTTGTTGGGCATTTCTCCCAGGGCTTTAAAATTATTGCCTGCAGTGGAAAAATTGTTCAAGGGTTTCATGGGCTACCTCCGATTCTTTTCATAAAAATTATATCA
>CAYNGH010000009.1:27099-45424 GCA_964396845.1 uncultured bacterium
CGAATGCTCAAGGGTTGTAAAGGATGTCAGCCGAATTTGTCCACTCTGCTTTTTATCACCTGGGAAAGCGCCCTGACAACTTCCGGATCAAACTGGGTGGAAGCACTCTTTTCAATCTCTTTCAGGGCCTCGCCAAAGGTGACCGCCCCGGAATAAGATCGGCTGGTGGTCAGGGTGTCAAAGGCCTCGGCCACGGCGATTATCCTGGAGCCCAGAGGTATGTCGTCACCGGAAAGGCCGTCGGGATAACCCTTGCCGTCGAACCTCTCGTGATGATGGCGAATCATGATGGACTCCTCCCGGCAGAAGGAAAGCCTGCCGGTGACATCACCGCCGAACTGGGAGTGTTTGTTGATTTCTTCCCTTTCCTGGCTTGACAGGCTGTCCAGCTTTACCAGTATTTCATCGGCTATGGAAACCTTCCCCAGGTCATGCATCCGGGCAGCGGATTCGAGATGCTGTATCATTTCCGGGGGAAGCTGAAGACGCCGGCCTATCTCCCGGCTGTAGCGGGCAACCCGATCCCCGTGGTCAACCATATGGGGGTCCCTGGCTTCTACAGCTTCTGCCAGAATTTCCATGGCGGTCTTTGCTTCAAAGAGGAGGTCTGCATACCGCTTGATGGAAAAAAACACCAGAGCCAGAGGAGGCGTCAGCAGAGCCAGGGCCAGAGGATTCACCTGATATGTGATAATCACCAGCACAGCTATGGGAACTATAGTCAGAAGATACAGTTGTATTCTGTGGGGTTGAAACCGCCATACATAACTCCATTTGACCTGCTCCAGAAAAGCCAGATAAGCTCCATTGAAAATGTGCCGGGCTACCAGACAGAACAAAGCCGTGAAAAACAAAGCCCCGATATTGCGGAAACTGCGGTAAAAATCCCCGGCAAAATTACCCTCCAGGGATATGGAATGGAACAGCAGTCCACCCAGGAAGAAGGTCAGGGGAGCCTGAATCAGGAAAAAAAAACCATAACCGGCATCTTTCCTGCGGGCAACAAGACTGTAAACACCCTTGAACACCCCAGCCCCCAGAGCAACCGCGCCACTGGAAACAGCCGTCCCCAGGGCCATCGCCACATAATAAACCAGGTCCGCCACAGGAATAACCCCATACCGGGGCATCCGGACAATCATGCACTCTGCAGTGCCGGCAATGATAAGGGCAACTATCAGGAACAGCCAGCCATCCCGGGGTTCAATCCTGCCTCCTCGGGACAGATGAGCAAACAAGACCGCAACAGTGAAAATCCCCAGGGTCAGGGTGTATATGATGGCAGATTTTTTTTTCATTCAAGCTCAGTGAATATCATAACCACAGGATATGGTGTAGGACTGGCCGGTGATTCCCCGGGCATCAGCAGAAGCCAGAAAAGCGATGAGCCGGGCCACTTCTTCCGGCTCTAAAAAACGTTGCTGGGGGATTACCTGCAGGGTCATTTCTTTCAGCTGTTCTTTTTTAATCCCCAGCTTCCGGGAAAGATAATCATCCGCCTGATTATGAAAACTACCGGTTTCAATCATCCCCGGACAGACACAGTTGACATTGATTCCATAGGGGGCCAGCTCCCTGGCAACGGCCCTGGAAAAACCCAGCACCGCAGCCTTGGAGGCGGAATAGGCTGAGGCCATGGCAGAACCGATGGATCCTGCCACCGAGGATACATTTACAATCCTGCCGGGAATCCTGCCGGCAATCATGCTGACTGCCACCTGCCGGCACATCAGGTAAGTCCCCCGGGCATTCACCCGCATCATCTCATCCCACAGCTCCGGATCTGTATCCAGCAGGGATGCCGCCGTCCCCACCCCGGCATTGTTGACCAGAATGTCAGGCCCCTGCCATTCTCCGGCAATCATCTCCACTGCAGTTTTTGCAGTGTCAGGGCAGGAAACATCTCCAACCAGAGTCCTGACCTGCAAAGGAGAATTCAACTGCTCCCGGGCATTTTTCAGTTCATCCTGGTTCCGGGCAATCAGGAGTACTCTGGCGCCCATCTCGACAAACAAACGGGCAGTGGCAAACCCCAGTCCCCGGGATCCCCCGGTGATAATTGCTGACTGGCCCTTCAACATTCTTCAGAAACCTCCGAAATCCAAAAATGACATGACAGACAATCCCCATGGCTTTCCCGGCAGTTTTGAAGCCCTGTTTCAGCTCCAATATGTCCGGGGTTCTTGTGCCCAATTATAGCAGTTTTGGGCAGTCAGGGTGTTAAGGATATGTTAAATTAACGACATATCCTCAGGAATGGCACTTGATGAAGCGCTGAAAGGATCTATCCCAGGTCTTTTCCACATCATCAGGGAAACAGCAGGCAGGCAACTGATTCATCCTCAGATGATATTGAAGGCACTCACAGCATTTTCCCTTCCTGGGGCATGGTTCATAAGTGCAGTTGCAGTTTTTCATATTCCGGGAAATATTGCATTCCATGATTGTTACCTCCTGTATGGACTGACCATGATATTCCCCCTGCAAAAAAAGACCCCTTTCAATGCTCCTTCAGAAATCATAAATCGCAAGCAGGCAGGGTTTAATCCCGGTCAACAAATACCTCGCTGCAAGTAAGGAATCCACAGGCGACGGCTATTCGAATTTATTCCGTGGCAAAAAACATCACTCGCCGATGGCTTTCATCAGGAGTCTTTTAGGGCGTTGTCCGTCAAACTCCGCATAGAAAACCTGCTGCCAGGGGCCGAAGTCCAGCCGTCCCTTGGTTATGGGAAGAAATACCTGGTGCCCAATAAGAAGATTTTTCAGGTGTGCATCGCCGTTAACCTCGCCGGTGCGGTGATGCTGATAGTCCGGCCCTTTGGGAGCCAGTTTCTGGAGCCATTCCCGGATATCCCGGTGGAGTCCCGGTTCCTCGTCGTTGATAAAAACCCCTGCGGTTATGTGCATTGCCGACACCAGGATGAACCCTTCTTTAATGCCGGATTTTGCAAGGAAATCCTGGCACATCCCTGTTATGTTCACCAGTTCATATTGATTTTCAGTGTTAAAGGTCACATATTCGGTGTAGGATTTCATTGGAATCTTCCTTTCCCATTCTGGTTCTTGTGAGGGCCGGAATAAAACAGTCCCCCTGCAATTATTATACTTGTCTGACACCGGCAGTTTTCCCTGCAAGAGGATTATTACTCCCCCGGCAAAAATTAAAACAGGTGAAGAAATCACCCCTGGGCAATACAGACTTGCTTGTGGCTCCCCTGTCCCTGGGGACCTTGACCATGGGGCCTTTCCAGTTGGATCTGCCCCAAAATGAAGGAGCCGGGCTTATTGTCGAGGCAGTCCGCCGGGGTATAAACCTGCTGGATTCTGCTAAAGCATATGAAACTTATCCCCACGTGGCCAGAGCAATATCGATGCTGGAACCCCGACAGCGGGAGGGGCTTCATATAATAGCCCGTTCATACGATTACTCCCGGGAAGGGATGGAAGAATCCTTTCACGGAGCTTTGAACAGTCTGGGGCTCCACAGGCTGTCCCTTTATATGCTCCATGAACAGGAATCGGCCATGACTCTGGAGGGACATCGGGAAGCTCTGGAATATCTCAGGGAGATGAAACAACAGGGTAAACTGCTGGCCACGGGTATATCCACCCATTATGTTTCAGCAGTTCGTTCTGCCGGCCGGAACCCTCTGGTGGATGTGATATTTGCCATACTCAATCGTGAAGGTCTGGGAATCATGGACGGAACCCGGCAGGATATGGAAGAAGCCCTCAGGGAAGCCCACCGCCGGGGCAAGGGGATCCTGCTTATGAAGGCACTGGGCGGGGGACATCTCCACCGAAGTGCCGGCAGTGCTCTGGAATATGCCAGGGATCTTCCCTTTGTCCATTCAGTGGTGCTGGGGATGCAGGATCTTATGGAGCTGGAGTTTGCCCTGTCGGTTTTCAACCGGGAAGAAGGCCAGAAGACTCTTAATCGTCCCGGGGGCCGAAGGCTTTTTATCGAAGAATGGTGCCAGGGTTGCGGAAAATGTGTGGATGCCTGTCCATTCGGGGCATTGTCCCTGAAAGATGGCCGGGCGGTGGTCAGCCGGGAGCAGTGCATGTTGTGTTCTTATTGTGCCGGTGCCTGCCCGGATTTCTGCATCAAAGTTATTTAGAAAGGTGTGACAGAACTGAAAGGGGTATTCGAAGAAAAAATTCAGAAGGTGAAGTATCAGCTGGCGGATCAGATCCGCAAAAGCAGAGAAGAGATGGGTGTTTCCCAGGTAGAGCTGGCCCGTCGGATGGGGGTTACCCAGCCTCTCATATCCCGCATGGAAAAGGGAGAAAGCCTGCCCCGGGAAGAAACCCTGGTGAGGATTGCCCGAGCTCTGGGACTGTCCCAGGATCATTTTCTGGAAAATGCCGGACGAAGCTCTTCTCCTCAATCGGGAGAGATAATGGAAAAACTCTGCCATCTCCAACAGGCCATAGACAAGATCCATGACAAACTGGAAAGCATTCCCAGCCATGGCATATCTCCACAGAAAGCCCCGGAAGCCCGGGACACTGAAGCTGAACCTGTCAAACTTGCTGTTGTGTCCATTGACATGAGGGGACATCTTGTAAGCACCGGGGAAATGACCCTGCCCCGAAACCTTGCCGGCAGTGGAGATCATATTTTAAAAGTCGGAGATGCTTCTCTTGAGCCTTTCATTCTGGAAGGCGAGATGTTGATTCTTGGCGGATGCGCCGGCCCCCCGGACAATGGACGGCTTTGCCTTTTGCAGGTGGAAGGAGAAGGTCACATGGTGGGGTTTTATTATTCCGACAAAGACCGGGCCGGCATTGGCAGATCCCTTTATGATGCCCGCTGGTTTGAAAAGGACAAGGTGATAATCAAGGGAATATCCCTGGGGCGGTTTTCCCCGGCTCCGGTAATAAGCCAGCTGGAAGATTGGGCCCGGGAGCATTGACATCATGAATTCAAATACAATTCTTTTTTCCCGACTGGATTCACCTGCAGGGCGGATATACCTTGGAGAGTTTGAGGGCAGGGTATGCAAAGTTTCCTTGAATGACCGGGATGGAGGGAAATTTTATGCCTGGGTAGAAAAAGAGTTTCCATATGTTGGAACTGTCATACATGGTGATTCATCGCCGGCACTTGCCATGACGGCTCAACAGCTTGACGAATACTTCCGGGGAGATCGCCGGGTTTTTTCCGTCCCGTTACACCTTGTGGGGACTGACTTTCAAAGGCTGATCTGGCGGACATTATCCCAAATCCCTTATGGTCACACCATCAGCTACGGCGATCTGGCCAAAAGAGCCTGCCGTCCCGGATCTGCCCGGGCTGTAGGCGGGGCCTGTGGCAGGAATCCGGTTCCCATTCTGATTCCCTGTCACCGGGTAATCGGATCCAGCGGAAAGATGACAGGTTTTGGCGGAGGGATTGCTCTGAAAAAAAAGATCCTTGCACTGGAGGGACACATTTTTGAATGATACATACCTGCCCCACGAGAAAAAATTAAAAGAACTGTTACGGGGCCGAGTTTTTATTTCCCGGATCCATATCATGGATCAGGTGGACTCTACCAATGAATATGCAGAAAAGTCCGCAGGTGAAGGATCCAACCATGGCCAACTGATTATTGCAACAACTCAGCTTCAGGGCCAGGGCCGGTTTCAACGGCAGTGGCATTCACCCCGGGGCGGGTTGTGGTGGAGCCTGGTGCTTCATCCTCCGGTGGCAGATCCCAGTGCCCTGACGGTGATATTCGGCGCCAGCACTGCCCGGGCCCTGGGAGAAATTCTCCCGGTGAAGCCGTCATTCAAATGGCCCAATGACATATACATCGGGAATCGAAAATTAGGGGGGATCCTGCTGAAAAGCCATTTTTCCGGTAGCCGGCTGGACTGGGTGATTGCAGGCATCGGCATCAACGGCAATTACTCTTCTTCTGTTCTGGGAGAAGACCTCCCCACCCCCGCAATAACCCTTATGGAAGCTGCCGGCCGGGAGGTGGATCTGAATCAGGTTCTGGCTCATATTCTGGCGGAAATGGAAACCGATTACCTTCGTTTTGTGGATGAAGGCCCTTCCAAACTCATCAATGAGAACAAGCACAACTGCAGTACCATCGGCCAGAGGGTAAAGATTCTCCGGGATGAAGGGCCGGATCTCACCGGGACCGCCATGGACCTGGGCACTGAAGGAGGCCTGGTGATTAGAACCGCCGATAACTGGACCGTGGTGATAAACAACGCCCGTCAGTTGATATATCTGTGAAAATGCCACAGCCCGGAATGATCCGGGCCGTGGGCAGGTTTTTCCGGGAATGACCCGGACTCGATTTTATTCCAGCTAAAGTCCCAGTTCTTTTTTTACCGCATTCAGGGTCGGTTCAATCCTGACAGGTTCTCCGGTGACCTTCAGGGCACTTTTCACATCTTTCAAACCGCTTCCGGTGATTACCGCCACCATAGTTTCTCCGGGATCCATCAGGCCGGTTTCAAGGGCTTTTTTCACTCCCGCAAAGGCTGCAGCCCCGGCAGGCTCGGCAAAAACCCCCTCGGTGGCCCCAAGAGTCCTTATAGCTTCCAGGATCTCCTGATCCGTGACCTCCACCGGATCCCCACCGGATTCAACAACAGTACGCACCGCCATTACCGAGTCCCGGGGCAGATCCACGGAGATGGAGTCTGCCAGGGTTGTGGCCTTCACGGTACAGGTGGGAAAGGCTTCATGGCCACACTCCCGGTATTTACGAATGGATCGGGATATGGCATTGGATTGATCCGATTGAACCGCCATGATTTTTGGCAGACGGTCAATCCACCCCAGGGCCAGCATGTCCCGGAATCCCTTCCCGATACCGCTGATAATGTTGCCGTCGCCAACGGGCACAAAAACCCGTTGGGGAACCTTCCAGTCCAGCTGTTCCATGATTTCATAGGCGCAGGTTTTCTTGCCTTCCCGGGTAAAGGGGTTGTATCCCGTGTTCCGGTTGATCCATCCAAACTCCCGGGAAACCTTGAGGCAGAGGTCAAAGGCATCGTCGTATGTGCCATTCACCGCCAGGAGTTTTGCGCCGAAAATCATCAGCTGGGCCAGCTTTGCAATAGGTGCTGCGCCGGGGACAAATATTACGGCATTCATCCCCACACTGGCACAAAGACAAGCCATGGAGGATCCAGCGTTTCCCGTGGATGCCCCGGTTATGATTTCTGCTCCCAACTCCATTGCCCGCACCAGAGCAACAGAACTGGCCCGATCCTTGAAGCTGGCGCTGGGGTTTCGCCCCTCGTCCTTGATGTAAAGACTGGAGATCCCCAGATCCGGCCCTGCTTTTCTGGATTTATACAGGGGGGTCCAGCCTATCTGGAGAGGCGGGGCCAGGTCTGCTGATTTTATAGGAAGGAGGGGAGTATATCGCCACACTGAGTAGTCGGGATTGTTCTTGAGGCTTCTGGGGGAAATCCGCTCCCGGATCCTGTGGTAATCATAGACAACTTCCAGATTCTCCCCGGTATCATCGCAGACATATTTAATATTCCCAGGGTCAAAGTCATACTTTTTCCTGCCTGCCACTGATTCATAGCCGATTATGTGATCCATACCGCGTTACGCTCCTGTCTTGAAATAATACTTGTCAGTTTTGTCTGAAAAAATTATTACTTATACCACTACCGTATTTGTATTGGTTCTGTTGGCTGTTCTGTGTCAAAAAAAAAGAAATTATCCCGCTGGATCGTCCCTGCTTGTGATTTCCAGCTCCAGAACTTCTTTTCCCCGCTTCAGCCCAGGGATCCTGACCTGATTGCGTCCATCTCGCTTGGCCCGATAGAGCTGAATATCAGCCTGCTCAACCAGGGACAGATAATCATCGCCGTCGCCGGGAAATGAAGCAATCCCTCCGCTGATGGTGACACTGATGGTATTGTTGAAGAACTTGCTTTTTTCCACCTTGCGCCGAAGGCGTTCCGCCATCACCAATGCCCCGTCCCCGGAAGTATCCGGCAGGAGCATTATGAACTCCTCACCGCCGTAACGGGCTACCATGTCGATATCCTGCCGGAGGCCGTCCCGCAGGATCCGGGCCAGCTCCGAGAGGACTGCATCCCCTGCCAGATGGCCGTATGTGTCGTTTATCTCCTTGAAATGATCAATATCCCACATAATGATACTCAGGATCTTGTTGTAACGCCGGGCCCGTTTGATCTCCTCACAGCACCGCTGACGGAAGTAACGCCCCAGATAAACCCTGGTCAGTCCGTCAAGAATGGCCATTTCATAAAGATGTGCATTGGATATGGAACTGGCAGCCATGGGAGCAACAGTGGAAAGAAAATCCACATCCCTGGGCTGATAACTGTCCCCTACATATTTTTTTCCCAGGGCAATGAAACCCACCAACTTGTAATTAAATATCATAGGCACTGCCGCGGCCACATCTAATTCCTTAAAAATCCAGGTCGCATCAGGGAATGCTTCTTTAAACCGAGGATCGTCAAAGCTGAATACAACCCTGGATTCGAAGTTTATCCCCAGCAGCCATTCGGGGTTTTTCTCCCCCAGGGACAGCTCCACCGGGGAAGCTTCCCGGGAGGGATCAAGGTAATGGGTGGCCCGCAAGTGCATCTTCTCTTCGTTCTCATCGGTGAGGTATATAAGAACGTGGGTTACATGGAGAATCTCCACCAGCATATCGGCGACTATGTGAGTGATATGCTCAATGTCCATAGTGGAAGAAAGGGATTTGGACACCTGATAGACGGTATAAAGATGAAACTCCCGGTCATCCAACTGCCGTGTTCGCTGTTCCAGTTTGCCCAGAGCCAGACGATAGCGGTAAAGCAACCCCACCAGAGATGCAAAGGTCGCAACAAAATCCTTTTCCTCATCGGTGAAGGCAGGTCTTCCCGGCATGGAAAACAACATCAGGATTCCCGTCCTGCCAGTGCCGGTATTGACCGGCAAAGCCATCATGGAAGAAAAATCCATCTTCCGGGACAACTCTTCCATCAGGACATAGCCTTCAAAGGGAGCCTGAATCATCAAAGCCCGATTGTCCCTGAGGACTTCCCCGGCGACACCTTCCCGGCTGTTGTAATAACAGGCAGAAAGCAAGTCCCGGTTTGAACCGGCAATGAGCCTCGGCATCAGGTGGCCGGCCCGGTCGGGGGCCAGCAGGCACAGGGACTGTCCTTCCATCTCTTCGAGAAAATCCCGGGCCAGCTCCTCCACATTCAATCCCTTTTCACCAGGCTGGTTGATTCGACGGAACATCCTGGCCAGCAGGGGATGAACCGGAATCCTGGCGCCCGGCGTCAGAGATGTGATTGTAACATCCTTGTCCATATCCATAATTAATTCACTTTGGAAGCCTTTCCAAACTTTTTGAGAAAAATCCCGTGGATAAGATTCTTCATGCTGACAGTAAAACTGTCCACATGGAAATACTTAAAAAACACCTTCAAAATCAACAGCCCGGCAATAATAACATCGGATCTGTCCGGGTCAAAGCTCATCATGGACCTGCGTCCCGGCAAATCTGTTTTTACAAGGCGATCCATGATGATGTCAAGTTTCTTCCCGTCCAGAGAAAAGCCTTCTATCAGCCGGGGACGGTATCGATCCAGCTTAAGCCATAGAGCTGCCGTGGCGGTGACAGTCCCCCCCACTCCGATAATATTTATACGGTCGCCTGGCACCAGAAATGTCACTTCCCTCAGGAGCCGATCCCGGAAACGGGTGGAAGCCCGCACCAGCTGGGTATCCCTTGGGGGATCCTGAAAAAAACAGCTCTCGGTAAGACTCACTGCCCCCATGGGAATGCTCCGGGACCATACTCCCCGGACAATTTCCGTGCTTCCGCCACCGATATCCAGCACCACCAGGTTTCGGCCTCCAGTTTCCGGGGAATCATAAAGAGCGCCATCTCTGGTTGCCCTGGCTTCCTGATCTCCTGTGAGGATTTCCACCTCCAGCCCTGTAAGTTCTTTCACCTTCACAAGGAAATCCAGAGAGTTATCGGCAGCCCGCAGGACATGGGTTCCCACCACTGCAACCTTTTCTGCTCCCCGATCCAGAGCCAGGCGATGATATGCCTGCACTGTGGCCGCGGTCCGCCACATGGATTCCGGGTCGAGGCTCCCACTGTCTTCCAGCCCTTTTCCCAGACGAGTTATTCGCCTTTGATAACACAGGGTGGAAAGCCCTCCCCCGTCTTCCCGGCGGGCCACCAGCAGTTTGGTGGAGTTTGTCCCCACCTCGATGACCCCGGCTGTTACTTCCTGTGGAGTTGTATCAGGCTTAATAAGCATTTACCTGGAATACCTCCTGTAACTTCCGCTTTCTCCCGATAAGCCAAGCCCACCATGGGTGATGACCAGATCGCTCAACTGCCGTGCCCGGGACTGATCCCCCGAGAACTCAAAATCACCCTTTTTTGTGAAGACCCGATACTTGACCAGGGGAATCCCGATGCGGGATTTTTCTGTGAATATCAGGAACCCAGTAACTTCATCCCAGCTGACTGACACCTGACGGCTTGGGTTTTTAAATGTAATCCCATCCGGGGAAAGAGTGATATGAATCCGGGGCAGTCGGAAGATATACTCCGCCATTTTTCGAATGCCATAAGCTCCCGGGATCCATATTCCCAGGGCCAGCCCCATTAACATGACTGGTGAACTGACAAGCCCCGTGAGGCCCAGAAGATATGCCGCCATCATGGAAACGCCACCGGACATCACCCCGGGATAAGTATATGCCGAGATAAAATCCATGGGGAACTCCTCCCGGCGGTTGAAGGGAATGCCTCCATAATGAGAAACCGGCAGGGCTGTCACTTCTCCGGCTCTTTCTCCCGAGTCTTCCTGAGAAGTGTCATTCACCGGGGCTGAAGCTGATGTGACAGGCCCCCCGATAGCCGGAGCCGGGGATGCTGGAGTGTCCTTACTGGAGATTTGTTTCAGGGCCTTGCGAAACTGTTCTGCAGTCTGAAAACGGTCAGCAGGATTCAGGGCCAGGGCTTTCATTATTACGGCGGATAATTCCGGGGAGATTGCCGGGTTGATTTTGCGGGGATCTTCAAACACAAAAGGCATTAATCCGGGATCCCGACCGGTGAGGAGATGATGCAGAGTGGCTCCCAGGCTGAAGATATCGGAGCGGGCGTCGGTTTCGCTGGTGCCGTGATGTTCCGGCGATGCAAAGCCCGGAGTGCCGATTATTATGGTGTCGTGAATTTTATTGCCGGAAAAAAGCCGGGCAATGCCAAAATCTATGATGGAAACTCTGTTGTCGATGCCCACCATAACATTGGAAGGCTTCATATCCCGGTATATGATCCCCTGGTCATGGAGGGTCTGGAGAACATCGCATACCTGGACTGCCCAGTTGACTACCTTTCCCGGATCCAAAGATTTGTTCTTTTCAAGAATCTCTTCCAGGGTCAGCCCTTCGATATATTCCATCACCAGATAGTTACGACCCTCTTCCTGGAAGCAGTCAAAGACCCTGGGCAGGTTGGGATGCTTCATTCCCGCCAGAATCTGGGCTTCCCGGTGAAATCTTTCCAGGATGTCGGTTTTATGCTCATCGGGAAAAATATCCAGCATCTCTTTTAAAGCCCAGCGGGACTTGAGCCGTTCATCCTCCACCAGATAAACATTGCTCATTCCTCCACGGCCCAGGACGCTGATTATCCTGTATCTGTTATTTAAAACCTTGCCCAGCTCCAGCGTATCGGTCATATGGATTTATCTTTTCACCCTTTTAACGAAATATCCGGGAAAACACCATTAGAATAAGTCCGAAATTCTCCCGGGGTCATAGAATATAAAGTACAATCGTAATGGAATAATCTTCCAAATCTCCTGGCATTTTCCTTTGATTTGAATAATTTTTCAGAAGAATCCTGCCTGCAGTCATCATTACCCGGCAAAATGAAATCCCCCACATCTCCCACCGCCGTCAGCCCCCCGGTGGTTTTTGAGGGATTCTCCTCCTTGCAGGATAAGTGAGTCAATTAAAAGAAAATAGACCAGGACAGGGCTATTTCAACGGTTCAATACCGGTTCAGGAGGTTTCCCGTGGAGGGAGTATTTGGAATCTTTTTTGCAGTCAGCACCCTTAGTATTTTTATTCTCATAGGAAAGGCTCTTCGGGTAAAGGTGAAACTGTTTCAGTTTCTATTTCTGCCTTCTTCCATCATCGCCGGTTTTGTAGCCCTGATTGTAGGCCCGGAAATTCTGGGACGATTTTCTGGAGGAGTCACCCTGATTCCCCGGTGGATGCTGGACTTCTGGGGTCAACTGCCGGGAATTCTCATCAATATTGTCTTTGCTTCACTTTTTCTGGGGGTGACCATTCCCAGTGCAAAAAGAGTCTGGAAGATTGCCGGCCCACAGCTCTGTTACGGTTCAGTGGTTGGCCTTGGCCAATATTTCACTGCCCTCCTTATAACTCTCCTGATTCTGACTCCCCTCTTCAAAGTGCCGGCAATGTTCGCATGCATCGTAGAGATCGGTTTTTCCGGCGGTCATGGCACTGCCGCAGCCCTGGCGGGGACCTTCAAGGATCTCGGATGGGAAGCAGGGGGAGTCCTGGGACAGATGTCCGCCACTTTCGGGATCATCGCCGCAGTGGTGGTGGGCATAGCCCTGATAAACATAGCCATCCGGCGGAATTACTGCGCATTTCTCAACGAAGAGGAAGGGATCCCCTCCTACAAGAAAATCGGTCTTATCCCTGAACCGAAACGTTTTTCCATCGCCACTGCCACCGTTGCCAGCGAGGCCATTGAACCCCTGACATTTCATTTTGCCATCATATCCATATCGATTCTCCTGGGCTGGGGAATTCTGGAAGGGAGTAAACTCCTGGCAACAAAATATATGCCGGGACTTTTCGAGGTTCTCAAGTTCATGCCCCTGTTTCCCTTTGCCATGATCGGCGGGATATTAATTCAGTTTTCATCCATGAAGCTGGACATCGATCAGTATTACGACAAAGACACCTTTGACCGACTGCTGGGGCTGGCCCTGGATGTCCTGGTAATCTCCGCCATTGCCACTATCCGGCTGGACCTGTTCCTTGACAACTTCTGGCCCTTCCTGATTATCATGCTGGTGGGAATCACATGGGTTATCTTTGCCACCATCATCCTCGCCCCGAGGATGCTCCCGGATTTCTGGTTCGAGCGGGGCATCACCGAGTTTGGAATGCAGACCGGGGTCACCGCCATCGGCCTGATGCTTCTTCGTATTGTGGATCCCCTTTATAAAACCGGCACTGCTTCAGCCTTCGGTTTCAAACAGCTATTGTATCAGCCTTTTCTGGGAGGCGGTTTTCTGACGGTTCTTGCCCCCATCATCATCACCGTCATACTGGGGCCATGGCCGACGCTTTTCATCACCCTGGGAATGCTGGTATTTTTCATCCTGCTATCCTACTTCAACGGCTGGATAAACCTGAAGCCTCCCATTACCTTCCAGGAACAGCGAGCCTGCGGTGTCGGATCAGATCTGGGAATCACCTTTGAGGGAGATGCCTGCGCCATCGATAAAGCTGACCGACAGGCAGTAGATCCGGCGCCTCCACCGCCGGATCCCCCGGAAAAGTAATATTAAAAAAGTATTTTTAAATATTTTGCAAATTAAGTAAACAGGGTGTATGGATCAGGGGACTTTTTTGCTCAGCCTCTTGACAAGAAACTTTTATTTGTTATATGCTGAATATATCAAACAAAATCCCCTGGAAAAAATAAAAAGAGGGTGATCGGGTGGATTTGACAAAAGTTAATCTGAATTTAATTCCAGTATGCAGGATTGCCGAGAATCATGCTCCAAAACTTGAACAGATAATAAAGCCGGAAACTGACAATATCAGGCAGTTCCGTTTTATTCCCAGGCCACATCCCCCCATCAGCAAGAGAAACATCACAAAACTGCTCCTGTCTGCAAAATCCAGGTAGAAGAAAAAACCTTTCAACCCCGACAAAAAAAACTGCCCCCGGGGGACGACACTCATTCGTTTTTCGTTTTAAAAGTAAAGATTATTTTATTTCGGAGGCATCGCTTGGGCAAGAATTTTAATGAACGGCTTGAATCGGGCATTTTTACATGAATAAACTTGGAGGATTCTCCCTCTTCAGGAAGAATAAAATAATAATGATTACTGATAAATGTTCTCAAGGAGGTTCTTTTCTTGTCAACACAGCGAAGACGCAACACAAAACAAAGGCAGATAATCCTGGAAGAACTGCGCAAGGTTGATACTCATCCCACCGCCGACGAGGTTTATGAGATGGTTCGCCAGCGTCTTCCCAGGGTAAGCCTGGGGACTGTTTATCGTAATCTGGACAATCTGGAGAAAACAGGCCAGATCCGCAGGGCAGGCCTGGGTATTAACCAAAAACGTTTTGACGGCAATGCAAATGATCATTATCACATGCGTTGCCTCCACTGCAACGGGGTATATGACACTCCGGCTGTTTCCGAGGATTTAATCAAAAGTGCCATCCAGGAAGTCAGTGATTCCACGGGCTTTATTATCATTGGCCACCAGGTGGAGTTCACCGGCACCTGTCCCCGATGTCAGAAAAACAAACCGGCAAACGAAGACAGTTAGATAATTTTTGCACCTTGTTGGTGTTTTTTATTATGAAAGGAGAAAACATATGCACGAAATGACCGCGGCAAATCTGAGAAGCGCCCACGGGGGAGAATCCATGGCCAGGATGCGTTACGGAGTGTGGGCTGATGTGGCGTTAAAAGAAGGCTTCCCCAATGTGGCCAGGCTTTTCAAGGCCATATCTTATGCCGAGAAAGTTCATGGAAGCAATCATTTCAATGTCCTTGGCGACGTGGAAGGTGATTTTCTGGTAGCCTCCATGGCTGGTTTTGGCGTGGGGACAACCTCCCAGAACCTCGAAGGTGCCCGCAACGGCGAACTTTTTGAAATTGAAGAAATGTATCCCGCATATATCGAAGTTGCCATCAAACAGGGAGAAAAGGAAGCAAAAAAGAGCTTCCATTATGCCATTTCAGCAGAAAAAATCCACGCGGAGATGTATCGTAAGGCCAGAGAAACCGTGGATCAGGGCAGGGATATTGAACTGGACACCGTTTACATCTGCCCGGTATGTGGTTATACCCACGAGGGCGAACCCCCGGCCTTATGTCCCGTCAGCGGTACTCCCAGGGAAGAATTTGTGGCCTTCCCCAAAGATGGCGATCTGACCTTGGTCTGATTTAAAAAAGAAAGTTCCCGGCATTTCCTGCGGGAACTTTTTTATAGCGGGAGTAATTGAATTCACAAGAAGACCTCCGGAAGTTTTCCGGGGGTCAGTGAAAAAGGAGGCATTATCATGATTGAAAGAAAAAACGAGGTTACCCTTCACGGCAATCCCATGACTCTGATGGGGCCACGGCTTGAGGCAGGCAATCCCATGCCTGATGCCACGGTTCTGGATAACGATCTGAACCCGATGAAAATTTCCCGGTTCCGGGGAAAGACTCTGATTATTTCGTCGGTGCCTTCCCTGGATACTCCCGTGTGTGATATGGAAACCCGCCGGTTCAACCGGGAAGCAACAAGCCTGGGAGATCATGTGGAGATCCTTACCATCAGCGTTGATCTTCCCTTTGCTCAGAAACGCTGGTGCGCCGCCACCGGAGTTGACAGGGTCCATACTCTGTCGGATCACCGGGAAGTGGAATTCGGCCAGAAATTCGGAGTCCTTATTAAAGAACTTCGCCTGCTGGCCCGCACTGTGTTTGTGGTTGATTCCGATGGTATTATCAGGTACATTCAGCGGGTAGAGGAAGTTGCCCAGGAACCGGATTACGACCAGGTTATTGAAGCGGTAAAAAGCCTGGAGAAGGTGAAGGCATAATTCGAATACCATAAAAAAGGGAAGGAGGAGGATGGGGATATCCCTGCAGGTTGCAGAAAGATAAAAAATTCATTTTACAAGGAGGAAAAAATTGACAAAACTTTTGCAAATTTACAAGTGTGAAATATGTGGAAATGTGGTGGAGGTGCTCCATACCGGCGCCGGCGCTCTGGTGTGCTGTAAGGTTGAGATGGTTCTCATGGAGGAGCAGACCGCAGAAATGAAAACTGAAAAACATGTGCCGGTTATAAGCGACGAAAACGGCGCATACAAAGTGTTTGTAGGAAGCACTCCCCACCCCATGATTGAGAAGCATTATATTGAATGGGTTCAGCTCATATCCGGCGACAAGACCTACCGGATATTCATGCACCCGGAACAGGAACCCGGAGCAGTGTTTGAATGCAAGCCACAGCCGGTATGGGCCAGGGAATATTGTAACATACACGGACTTTGGAAAGGAGAAAAAGCATAATGATCAGCAAAACCATGCAGGATGCAATCAATGAACAGATGAAAAACGAACTCTTTTCATCCTATCTTTATCTTTCAATGGCGGCATACTTTGCCGACGAGGGTTGGGACGGGATGGCCGCCTGGATGCACAAACAGGCCGACGAGGAAAAAGAGCATGGAATGAAGTTCTTCAATTATCTGGTAGAAAGGGAGGGCCGGGTTGAACTCAAGGCCATAGACAAGCCCAAGCATTCATGGGAATCCCCCCTGGACGCTTTCCGGGAGGCCCTTGAGCACGAGAAGTTCATCACCGCCAAAATTCACGAGCTTTACGAGAAGGCCACCGAAGAAAAGGACAGCGCCACCAGGATTTTCCTGGAATGGTATGTGGACGAACAGGTGGAGGAAGAAGCCTCGGTATCCAAGATTGTCCAGATGCTGGAGCGGATTGACGGGCATATGTCAGGGATGTATATGCTGGATTCCCAGCTGGCCAAGCGGTAAATCACTGTCTGACAATGTCTGAATGGAAAGGAGGTACTTCTGATGATTGGCGATAAAATGCGAAAAAAAATGAATGAGCAGATCAAGCATGAGCTTGATTCCGCTTATCTATACCGGGCCATGGCGGCATATTTTCACAGTGTTGACTGGAACGGAATGGCATCTTGGATGCTCCATCAGGCTGATGAAGAAGAAGAACATGCAATGAAGTTCTTCCATCACATAATCGAACGGGAAGGCAGGGTTGAGCTTCTGGGCCTCAAGGAACCCAATCTGAGCTGGGATAACTCCCTGGGTGCCTGGAAGGATGCTCTTGCCCACGAGAAGTTCATCACGGGACGGATTAACGAGCTGATGAAGCTTGCAGTGGAAGAAAAAGACTACCCGGCAATAATCCTTCTCAAGTGGTTCATCGATGAACAGGTGGAAGAAGAGAGATCCGTTCACGAGGTAGTGAAGATCCTGGATCGGATCAACCGGGATCCCGGCGCTATGTATGAGCTGGACAACCGGCTGGCTAAGAGATAACCCAAAAGGTAACATTGACAGCTACAGAACAAAATAGACAAGGGCGGATTCACATCCGCCCTTATTTTATTATTTGCAAGAACCGGGGCTGATACTAATCGTCGCTGATGGAAACCGCATAGGGGTTTTTCTTTTCTTCTATTTTTTCCTGGGGTTGAGTTTCTTCTTTCGTTGTTACTGCCTCAGGTTCTTTTATGGATGCAGTTTCCGGTTTGATTTCCGGGTTTTTTTCTGTTTCAGGTTCCTCAATGGTTTCATTTTTAGTTTCAGTGGATTCCACCTGGGCCGAGGTATTATCTTCCCGGGCTTTTTCCTTCATTTTTGCCCGGAGAATATCCCCGATGGAAGCTCCCTCACCGCTGGATCCGGAAACCTGGCTTGTGGAAGGACCGCTGTTGTACCGGCTCACATCATCCCTGGTTCCGGTGGTTACCGCCTGCTTTATGGAAAGAAGCATCCGCCGGCCTGTGGGGTTTAGCTCCAGAATCTTCACATCCACCGGCTGGTTTTCTTTTATCACATCATCGGGTCTGTTGATGCGCCGATCTGCAATCTCGCCAATGGGAACAACCCCCTCAACGCCTTCGGCAACCTCCACAAAGGCATATTTCGGGGCCACCTTGGTGACAGTGCCTTTGATAACATCACCGATTTTAACCCTCTCGCCGATGGAGAACCATGGATCCGGCAGTGCCTGACGAATGGACAGGGAAATCCTCTCCCGATCGGTGTCAACCTTGAGTACCATTACATCAACTTCCTGGCTCACCTTGAGAACCTCGCTGGGGTGTTTAATCCGTTTCCAAGATATTTCAGATATGTGAACCAGACCGTCCACGCCTCCCAGGTTAATAAAAGCGCCAAAGTTGGTAAGCCGGGCAACTGTGCCCCTGACAATCTGTCCCTCGTAAAGGCTTTTCATGGTTTCTTCCTTCATCCGGGATCGTTCTTCTTCCAGGACTTTCTTTCGGGAAAGGACCACC
>CAYNGH010000010.1:0-43058 GCA_964396845.1 uncultured bacterium
GGCAAGGTTTCATTCGATTCATCAATGCTCAAGGAAAACCTGAAGGTACTGGTGGATGCAGTCCTGCGGGCAAAGCCTGCTGCCGCCAAGGGAGCCTATTTCAAGTCAATAGTTCTCGCATCAACCCATGGCCCAGGGATAAAACTGGATCCGGGCCTGGTTCAGGCATCATTGCGGGATAAGTAATCAACAAACAGTTCTTCTCCTTTTCAATAAAGCCCCTGGCAATCAGTCGGGGGTTTTAATTTTTAGGCATGTACCCCAAAATAAAAAAAACCGCCGGGAGTCCGGCGGGCTTTACCTTCAGGGTGCCAGAAGCACCTCTTGTTATAAATACTTATATTTTATTAGATTCAAATCATCAAACTCCTGCAGGAACCTTCAGGGGTTTTGTGCAGAAATACCAGTCCTTGCATTGATAACCTTCGGTCATGCGTTTTTCCGCGGTTTCCTGGGTTGAGGGAGGAGGCACCACCACATCATCGCCAGGCCGCCAGTTAGCAGGGGTTGCCACCTTGTGCTTGTCGGAAGTCTGCATTGCCTGGATAAGTCGTTTGATCTCATCAATGTTGCGTCCATTGGACAGGGGGTAATAAATCATTGCCCGGAGGATCTGCTTCGGGTCGATGACAAACACACACCGCACCGCGGAAGTGTCGCTGGCGCCGGGATGAAGCATTCCATAAGCCTTGGCCACCTTCATATCCAGGTCGGCAATAATGGGGAAGGGAATTTTCTGGTGAAATTTTTCTTCAAGATTCCTGGCCCAGGCAATGTGAGAATGCACAGAATCGATGGAAAGACCGATGAGCTGGACATTCATCTTGACAAACTCATCGTTGTTTTCTGCAAAGGACAGAAATTCAGTGCTACATACTGGAGTAAAATCCGCAGGATGCGAGAAGAGCACAACCCACTTTCCCTTGAAATCAGAAAGATTCAAGGTACCATGGGTAGTATTGGCAGTAAACTGGGGAGCAGGCTCGTTGAGGCCTAAAAGATAGCTTCTCTGGGTTTCTTTTGTTTCTTCCATAATTCAACCTCCAATTTTTATTTCAAGGATTCAACACTATCATGTTATACACAAAAACAATAACTCCTTCATGCTAATAGTAATTATTAGCAATATTTAGTTATAATATACCATACAAGACTAAGAAGATAATTCCTTCGGGATGTTTAGCAAGATTGCCGGTTCAAAGGGACATATTGCTCTGGTTCTTGTAATAGAACTCACTGAACACCGATACGGTGACCAGCCCCAGGAGCATATATAAGACGGTGTTTAACAGGGCGATACCGATCCACCCGATTATGGGGATACTCAGGAGAACCGAGGTAGCCGTACTCAAAGCCCCGGCCACCAGCCCCAGGAGATAAATCACCAGCAGGTCCAGGAAGTAATTGCCCAGATCCGAGAATATCAGGTTCACTGCAGGGACAATCTTGAAAGCGTCAGACAGGCGGAGATTTCCTGCGGAATAAATAATGAAGACAATCTGGACAACCATTGAATAGGCGATGGAAATGAGGGTAATCAAAAACACCGGCACAACAATGGCGGTCAGTATGGCCATGCATCCCGCGGGGGAAAGATCCCCTCCCCGGGATGAATTTGCTGTGACAGCAATTATTGTCCCCCAGAAAGGTATAATGACGGCGGTGTTGATGATTCCAAGGCCAATGGCATAAACCACCATGGCAACAAAGAAGTTGATTCCTTTCCCGGCGAAGTTTATTATCCTGTCAAAGGAAAAAGTGAAAGGGGGCAGATGCCGTGAACCCCGGCGGTATATAATCTGCCGGACATATTCCGCATAATAACCAGCCAGCACAATCTGTCCCAGGATAGGGATAAAATTTACAAAGCTGATATAAAGGAGGCTCATGAGATTCTCCTGACGGCCCAGGTTGAAGGGCCGGAGAATGGCCTCCATCAGGGAAACAGGATAATCTGGCTCGCCGGAGTCGGGTGGAGGGCTGATCTTGTCGCCGGGATAAGACCTCTTCTCTCCGGGTATGTTGATTTCGCACTGGGGACACCGGAGGGAGTCCTCAGGTATCTGGGCAAAACAATTTGGACATTGCATGATAATCCCCCCATGTTCAGTCCATCAAGACCCTGTTTATCTCTTCAAATGTAGTCAGGCCCCGGGCAACTTTTTCCAGGCCGTCGGTATAGAGGGTTTTCATTCCATCCCTTTCCGCCTGGGCTTCCAGCCGGGATTTTATGGATCCTCGCATAATCATTGACCGGAAGGTTTCTGATAGTTCCAGAACTTCATACAGGCCTATCCTGTCTTTGAATCCTGTCTGAAGGCACTGATGGCAACCCTTTCCTTCCATCAGGCTGTAAGGGCCTTCAATCCGGTGTTTTTTAAATTCATCCGAGAGGACTTTTGGGATTTCATTTACCGGCTCGGCGCAGAAGGGACATACTTTGCGGGCCAGTCGCTGGGATATGACCCCGATGAGGGCAGTAGATATGAAATATGGCTCCACTCCGTAATCCCTCAGCCGGGTGATGGAATTGATGGTATTTCTGGCATACATGCCGGAAAGAATCAGTTGTCCCGTCAGGGCCGCCTCCACCAGCAGGTGAACGGTTTCCGAGGTCATGGCCCGGCTCAGCATTATCACATCGGGCACCTGGCCCAGAATTGCCCGGAGGCAATGGGGATAGTCCAGCTCAAATCTTGGGTTGACTTCCATCTGGTTTACCCCTTGAATGTCCCCTTCGATGGGGTCCTCCACCGAGAAGGATATCTTCTGAGGGCTTGAGGTTTCTCTCATAAGGGCGTAAAGGGTGGTGGAGATGCCACTGCCCGAAGGCCCGGACACCAGGATAATCCCTTGACGGTAACCGCACATTTTCCTGGATGTTTCCAGAAAATCCTCTCCCATTCCCAGTTCTTCAAGCTTTCTGGAAAGCTGTCTTCCGTCCATAATCCGCATAACAAATCGTTCACCAAAACGGGTGGGCAGGGTGCTTGTCCTGATCATCAGGGGGATGTCCCGGAGAAGAATATCGAAGGAGCCGGTCTGGGGAATCTGCCGTTTTTCCAGCTTCATGCCTGTCAGTCCCTTGATCAGGGTGCTGATCTGGCTTTCCATGACGCTGGGGACTTCCACGGTTTCTGCAATGACCCCGTCAATCCGGTAACGAACCTTGAAACTGTTCTGGAACACCTCCAGATGAACATCGGTGGCTCCCCGCTTCAGGGAATTGGCCAGAATAGAAGTAAAAAACTCCACGGTTTCGTGTTTTATCATCTTGAGGAGAGGTTGAAACTCCTTGTCCTTGAGCCGGGGAATATACAGGTCCCTGAGGGTAATTTCCCGATAAAGCTCCTCGATGGCTTCCTGAATGTCCCGGGTGTCTGCCAGAACCGGTTTTATCTTGTGTTTGGTGCGAACCTCCAACTGTTCGTAAACATAAAGGTCCGTGGGATCTTCCATGGCCACCACCAGAGTGTCGCTATCTTCCTCCAGGTTCAGGGGCGCCACTTTATACTGCCGGGCAAAGGCAAAGGGAATATGTTCGCACAGGGAAGGTTTCAGGGTGTAGTCATCCATATCCACAAAATCAACCTTCATCCTTCGGGCCCTTTCCTCCAGGGCTATGAGCTTTTTGGATTTATCCACTGCAACTGCTCCCTTCGCTGATTTTTCCTCTCCTGAATGCCTGTATCTGTGCTCCTTTGTCTGGTCAGGGAGCCAACAGGGGATCCGGGGTTGTTGTTTCTGTTATGTCATCGGGGATTGATTCATCAGTCACCGGCTGATCTGTTTCTTCCTGCGGGTCATCTTCTTCCGGGACCGGAATCGGTTCATCCAGGGATTTTTCCATAGCTTCCAGCATTGCCACTCCCTGGGAGTCATTATTCTTGCGGGCTATCGCCAGCCCCTCGCCGATGGCTTTTCTGGCGGAGTCGATATCATCGGCATTCCTGTAAATATTTGCCAGATAAACATAAAGGATTGACGCTCCCGGAGCGATCTCCATGGCATCCCGGATATATTTCACTGCCTTATCGGTATTATCCCTGTCCTGGGCCATGGAAGCCTGCAGGATATGAAGCTCCACCTGACTCTGTCGGTTGCCCCGGGCTTTTGCTATCTCAAGGGCCTGCTGAACAGTCTTGTCAGCTTCCCCGTCATTATTGCTCTTGTGATAAAGGGATGCCAGGTTCTGATACAGACTCAGATTGCCGGGATCCGACTCTATCCCGTCCTTAAGATATTTTATTGCCTCGTCGGTCTTGTCCTGCTGTTGGGCGGACATGGCCAGCAGAGTATAAAGCTCCGGGTCCCGCTGGTTGACTTTCACGGCCTTTTTCAGAATATCCTCGGCTTCTTCAAACTCCTTGCGGGTTACATATATCTTGGCCAGGTATTTCATGGCGAGGCTGTTTTCCGGGTCCTTCTCCACTGCTGTCTTGAAGTTTTCCTCGGCCTTGTCTTCTTCCTGGGCATCGATATACACCTGCCCCAGGTTGAAATAATTCTGAGAATTCTCTGGTTCTTCCTTGATTTTCCCTTCCCAGAAATTAATATCCGCTTCCAGTCGCTTCTGATCCTGCCCGGCGGGGTCCACCTGCCGGTCACCAGGCCCCGGCTCATCTCCCGTGGGCATTCCCAGTCCGATTATCATTATTCCCGAGGTACCGATAAAGGCGACAACAATAATCCAGGCAATGATATGTTTAAACCTTGCCAGGCCTTTGCTTTCCTTTGTTGAGAGCTTCTTCTCACCGGTTTTTTTTCGGGCCCGGAGATCCCGGACATCCTCCGACGAACTTTTCTTCATAGTTTCCTCCATATATAAAGGGCATAAATTTGACTCGTTGCCCTGCAGAAATAATCCACCCTGCATAAATACAACGGTTCACTATTCCACGAAAACAACCCTTTTCCTCCAGATGCCAGGGGAACCCCACTTTGGAGGCTTTTGGCATATCCCGGAGAGATTCTGTTCTCCGGAGAAATATTTTCATCAATGTACCATCGGCCAAAGGAAAAATTATTTCTGATTCAGAAACCATAACTGTTTAATAATTCTGTCTTCAGCCGATATTAAACAGGGATGACTGCAGGCAGTTAAACAATCCGGGGACAAGGGCCGGGAAGTCATGAACAACTACGACACCTTCAAGGGTGACCCATCATACAAGAAGGAAATATCCCAGCTGGACAGATACTCAATATTACATGTTGACAGCAGTTTAGATTTTCGGGAGATTTTTTCATGCACCTTCCGTCAATGGTTCGATATTACCTCGGCAGGCACCGAGGAAGAAGCCCTGGATCTCTTGAGAACAAAAATTTTCGATGCAGTGGTGGTGGATTATGATCCCCGAAATGTCAACGGATTGGACCTTATCAGGCCGATAAAGCTGATTCGTTCTGATATGCCGGTTATCATTCTCACCGGCCATGGCGATGAAAATACCGCCAGGGATTCCTTCATCCGGGGAGCCTGCGATTATTTTTCCAAGGACCTCACCGAGTATATCCAGCGGGAAAAATTATTAAGCTGTATCCGGCGGGCCATCGACATGAAAAATATGAATCATGACCGCCGTCATATCGAAGAGGTTTACAGGGCCTTGGTGGAAGGAGTGGGACAGCCCATCTTTGCCGTTGACCGAAAAGGCGGGATTTCTTTTCTCAACCAGGCCGCGGTGTGCAAGCTGAAAGGAATTCATCACCCCGCCCCGGGAGAATCCCGGGATGAGCTTGTTTTTCAGTCGGGAAGCGGAATCTCCATGGATATAATCCGCCAGGTCATCGAAACCGGAGAACCCTGCGTAGCGGGTTTCGAAACCACTGATGAATCCACCACCCGTTTTTACGAAGCCCGGATTCAGCCCCGGAAAAATCCCGATGGCACTATAGATTCTGCCATTGCCATCGCCTTTGATGTGACGGCTCATCGTCAGACCCAGCAGGCTCTCCGGGAGAGCGAACAACGACTGCGGAGCCTTGCCGAGGCCGCCAGCGAAGGGATAATCATCCACAGGGACTGGGTTGTTGTGGATGTCAATGATGCTCTTTGCAATCTTTTCGGCTATGAGAGAAATCAGCTCATCGGCCAGTCGGTTTCTCTTCTGACCAGAGAAAAAGCCCACCAGCAGTTGATAGATTTATCCCACAGCAGATGTTCAACTCCTGTGGTAATCCAGGGGATTCGCAAGGATCACAGTTCTTTTTCTTGCGAGGTTGCCTGCAGGCCCTATTCATACAGGGGGGAACCCTTGCATGTGGCTACCTTCCGGGATATAACCGATCGGCTGTGGGCCGAGGATGCCCGGAGAAAGAGTGAAATGAATTTTCGGGCTGTTTTTGAAACTGCCAGGGATTCAATTTTTATAAAGGATGAGAATCTCCGTTACACCCATGTCAACAGTGCCATGGAAAAACTATACGGCATACCTGCCTGTGAGCTTATCGGCAGAACCGACCAGGAACTTTTTGGGGATCAGGAAAAGGAAGCCAGCCTGGTGGACAAACGGGTGCTGTCGGGGCAGGTTGTCCGGGAGGAAAACGCCAAGTGCATCAACGGAGTCACCCTCACCTTCAACACCATCAAGGTTCCCCTGCGGGACGATGAGGGGAATATATTCGGTCTTTGCGGGATTGCCAGGGATGTGACGGAACGAAAAAGGATGGAGCAGGAATTAATCAACCGCAACCGGGAGCTTTCAGATTTCAGTTATCGGGTCAGCCACGATCTGAAATCTCCCCTGAACATTCTGAAGGGATACCTGCTGGCTCTGGAGGAAGAACCTGAGAAACAGGCCTTGTTCCTGCCCAGGCTCAGAAAACAGGCAAACCGCATAACGGAGTTCATTGACCGTCTTCTGAGCCTTTCTCGGGCCGGGAAGGTCCTGCGGGACAAAAAAAAGGTGCCAATAAAACCTCTGGTGGAAAACTGCATACTCAAGACCGCCGGAGATGCTCCCATTCTTTTCACCACTGATTTCCAGTTCGACTCTGTGGACGGGGACATTGAAAGCCTTATGCTGGTGTTCACCAACCTGTTTGAAAACTCCATCAAATATTGCAACCCCCGCCGGGAAAAGGTGGAAATATCTGTAAAAGGCCGTAAAACAGGCAGTGATATCCTGATAGAAGTAAAAGACAACGGCATCGGCATAAAGTCTGAAGAGCTGGACAATATCTTTCTGCCGGGGTATGCTCTGAAAAAAGATCGAAGTACTGGATTTGGCCTGGCCATTGTAAAGAAGATAATCGAAGCCCATGGCGGAAGCATCAGCGCCAGAAGCGACGGGCCGGACAAGGGGACCTCCTTTATTATCCGTTTCCCCCTCATCGATTAAAAACTCCCAGATTTTGTTTTTTATAGCAGGGCTTAGGATGTGTCAACTATCAGGCAGACCTCCCGGCATCTATCTGATTTTGGCTTTTCGGGGCAGGCCGACTTTGAAGACATGCCCCAGACTGGCTCATGGTTATATTGCAGGGAATTTTCTCTTTTCTATGGTGTATATGATTATGGCGGCAATTTTTTTAACGGGAGGTGAAATAACCTTGAGCCGCCAGAATACAAAAAACAGATTCGAGAAAGGTGGGAAACATGAATAACAAAAGTTCAGACCACAGAATCCGATTATTCCCACTGACAGTATTATTGATGATCCTGGCCATGCTGACCTTCATGGTGATGCCTTCCCGGGCACAGGTATTGGACATGGGAAGCTACCAGAGAAGAACTGATCGGGATCCCTTTATGCCTCCGGTGGGGCCAAAAACTGCTCCGGAAAAAACTGAAAAACCAGTGGAGATTCAACAGCCGATAAAACCGGACACAACCACCCCCAAAGCACCGGAAATCATCGAGGTGGACTCGGGACTTTCCATGACCGGCGTCATATCAACACCTGCCGGAAACTGGGCCATCATCTTGGGGCCTGGAGGCAGGAGCTATCTTGCAGGCCAGGGACAACAGTTAGGTGACTGGAAGGTGTCATCCATCAGCGATACAGAAGTTGTCCTTCGTCACGGGAATATGATATCAAGGCTCCCCCTGAAGAGCCAGGCAAAACCTTGAAACAATAGTCATTTCCAATAATATCCGGGGCTTGAAATGCCCCTTTTTTTATAATCAATTTTCGAAGGATCCACGTGTTTCCAGTGGAATGATATGTTAGTGCAAGGCTGTCATACTGCGGGCTGAGTATTTTTCGGCAGGCCAACAAAGTATGTGGGCTACAGAAGGAGATCCTCTTTGATCCGGGGAGTAATGAAAACCCTCTGGGAGCTTCTGGGCGGTGACAGGGCCGTCACCCGCCTGTTTAATGCAATGAAAGAAGGACAATGGGACAACGCAAGTTCCCTGTTGGAAAAAGATCCTTCCCTGGTAAAAAAAAAGAACCGCTTCGGGAACACTCCTCTCCACACAGCCTCGGCCCTGGGAAACACTGAAATGACAGAGTTTCTGCTGGAGCACGGCGCAGATGTCAACTGTTGCAACACTATGGGATGGACTCCCCTTCACATGGCGGGAGTGGAGGATCATCCCGGGGTTATCCGCCAGCTCATCGGTGCCGGAGCCGACACAGAAGCCAGAGATCACCTGGGCCAGACTCCACTTCACTGGGCTGCCCAAAGAGGATCCACGGGAGCTGTCCAGGCACTGTTAGAGAAAAAAGCAGATATATTATGCCGGAACAAAAAGGGGAACACACCTCTTTCCCTGGCAAAATCAGGAGGACATCAGAAAACAGCAGAGGTGATAAAAAAATATCGCCCGAAACATGCTCAGTAGCCCTTGATATTCAAGGGAATTCAAGTGAAATAATTAAGAAAAGTTGTATTGACAGGCAAAAACAAACAATTACCGTTGCGAATTCCAACAGAAGAAACAAATAACGAAGCCTGTTGACTAATATATTAGTATTTATCGGGGAGTTACTATATGAATTTTGATGATTTGAAGAATCTATTCAAAGGCGCCACCGGTAAGGTACAGAAAACCATCAAGCGGACACCCAAAAACATAAAGAAAATCGGCAAGAAAATCCGCCGTTTTGACGTTGTTGACAAACTGTTCAAAGTGGCCCCTCAAAAAATCAAAGAATACGGTGACAGGATCGAAGAAGACCTGGAACGCAGTATTGACAGCAGGATCAAGAAAAAAGGCCTTGAAACCAAGCTGTTTGATCATTTCTTTACAAAAAGAAAAAAAGGAGATCAGCAGGATCAGGACACCGGAAAAAAATCCCGCATTGCAAAACTGACGGAAAAACTTGACAGCAACGAATGCGAGGAACGCCTCAATGCAGTAAAGGAGCTGGACAGCATCGGCGATGTCCTGGCGGTGGAGCCTCTCATCAAGGCCCTCTGGGATTATCACTCCAGCGTCCGTGAAGCTGCTGCCATTGCTCTGGGAAAGCTGGGAGATTCCAGGGCTGTTGACCGGCTCATCAAGACTATGGGAGATCACATATACTCCCACGAATCTAACTGGACCCACAGCCAGAACATTCTCGGAGCCCTGGGCGACTACAGCCAGTTTGTCAAGGGTGCCGGCGGTGATGATGAGAAATTTATTCTGCGTGGTTCTCTTGAAAACTACTGTGATTCAGTCCGCAAGGGATATGGCGACTATAACGAACAGGTGCGTTCCGCCTGTGCCCGGGCCCTGGGAGAGATCGGCAATGTTCAGGCGGTGGATCCTCTGGTGCGTGCTCTGGAGCGGGATGAAAAATCCTATGTGCGGGAAGCCTGTGCCCGTGCTCTGGGAAATGTGGGCAAGGCTCTGGTCAAACCGATTTTTGACACAATGAATAAGGGCGGTGTTGAAGAACGACAGCAGGCTGCGGACTCCTGGTCAAAGTTGCGCCCCCGTCTGGTGGAACCTCTGATTACAGCCCTGGAAGACAAACGATACGACCCGGATCACAACGATGTCCGGGGAGCTGCAGCCAGTTCCCTGGGCAAAATTGGAGATCCCCTGACAGTGGGTCTGCTGATGGATTGCCTGAATGACGAGAAGGCATCTGTTCGGGCGGCGGCTGTCCGATCCCTGGGTGAAATCGGCGACCCCCAGGCCATTGAACCGTTGGTGGAATGCCTTGCGGATTACCGTTACGATCCCGATCACCACAATGTCCGGGGTGTAGCCGCAGAAGCCCTGGACTCCCTGGGCTGGAATCCTACCCGTGACGAAAACGGTGCCAGATATTACATTGCCAAACGCCAGTATGATCAGTGTCTGGCCCTGGGCCGGGTTTCCATAGCTCCCCTGATGAAGGTATTCAGCGATGCCGACAAGGTGCTTCGCATGGAGGCCATTGAAACCATTGTGAAGTACGGTAAATTAGTGGTGCCTCCCCTCATCGGCTGTCTGAACGATCACAAGAGCCAGGTACGCTCATCGGCAGCCACAGCCCTGGGGGACATCGGGGATTTGCAGGCATTGGAGCCTGTCATGTTTCTGCTGGCGGAAGACATGAAGCCATCGGTTCGTGAAGCAGCAGCCCTGGCCCTGGGAGGACTGGGTGATCGGCATGCCGTGGGACAGCTTGTCAAGTCCCTGGGTGCTAATCCCGATTATCCTGAAGTTCGGGTGGCAGTAGCCACGGCCTTGGGAGAGCTGGGAGATCCCCGCAGTCTGCGGGCCTTGCTTGTTGCCCTGGGGGATAAAAAATCTTCAGTGCGTCAAGCTGCAGCCACAGCTCTGGGCCAGCTGGGCCAGAAGGAAGCAGTGGATCCCCTGATACAGGCCATGTGCGACTTCAGAAGAGATCCCGACGGCAACGATGTCCGGGGTGCCTCGGCAGAAGCCCTGGAAAGAATTGGATGGGAGCCTGCCCGGGACGAAGTGGCAGCTTACTATTACATTGCCCGGAAGGATTATGATTCCGCCTCGGCGTTGGGTCAGACCGCAGTGGTACCCTTATTTGTGGCGATGTCCAAAGACAGCGAGGATGTCTGTCGCAATGCATCCAGGGCTATGTCTGCCATCGGTCATCCTGCAGTGGAGATGCTGGTTCGCTGCCTTTGGGATGAACAGCCCCATGTCCGTCGTGAAGCAGCCCTGGCCCTGGGAGAAATCAGAGAGAAACGAGCTGTGGAGCCTCTCATTCGGGCAGTGGTGGACTCCGATGATTTTGTACGGGCTGCCTGTGCCTGGGCCTTGGGAAATATCGGGGATGTGAGCGCCATCAATCCCCTGACTGACACCCTTAACTACGACAAGAAGTCGATTGTCCGGGAGGCTGCTGCCCGTGCCCTGGGTCTGATAAGTCCAAAGGTGTTAAAACCCATCCTCCAGGCCATGCAAGATCCCAAGGAATCTGTTGCAGAAGCGGCAAAGAACGCCTGGGGCAAGGTTGGAGAAGTGGTGGTGGAGCCTCTCATCGATGCCCTGGAAGACTACAGCGAGGACAAGGACGGCAACGATGTCCGGGGAGCCGCGGCAGAGGCCCTGGGCCGGATTGGGGACCCCCGGGCTTTGGAGCTGTTGTCATACTCAGTGGTGGGGGACAAGAAAGAATCAGTCCGCTATGCATCGGCGGTGGCCCTGGGACTTCTGGGAAAACCCCAGGCCATTCCATCCCTCATCAAGGCTCTTTCCCAGAATCCAGACAAGTTTGATGTGGCTGCTGCGGCGGCAAACTCCCTGGATCAGTTAGGCTGGACTCCCAGGGAAGATGAATTCGGTGCCCGTTATTATATTGCCAAAAAGCAATATGAAAAGTCCATGATCCTCGGGGAGATTGCCGTGGAACCCCTGATTCAGGCCCTGGGAAGCGAAGACGAAAAGTCCAGCGGCGAAGCCTTTGAAGCCCTGATGAGCATTGGCCCTGCAGTCATCGATCATTTAATTTTGGCCCTGGGAGAAGACAACAACCGAATCCGTTCTGCAGCTGCCGGCGCCCTCTACCAGATGGGGGAGGTTTCCGTGGATCCCCTGGTGGTGGCTCTGGAGCATGAAAGCCATTCAATCCGGGGAGCTGCTGCAGAAACCCTGGGACACCTCAAGGATGTCCGGGCAGTGGAACCCCTCACCCGGAAGATATGGGATGAAAATGAATATGTCCGCAGTTGCGCTGCAGAAGCCCTGGGAAACATCGGAGATCGAAGACCTGTGGAATTGCTCCTGAAATCCCTTTGCAACATCAAACCTGCTGTCCGGCAGGCATCTGCCACGGCCCTGGGCAAAATTGGCGATTCCAGAGCCATGGATCCCCTGGTTAAGACCCTGGATGACACCAATTATGATCCCGAGGTCTATCAAATACGCCGGGTAGCTCTGGAAGCCCTGGAAAAAATCGGATGGAGGCCGGAAAACCCCCAATATCTGGCCCGCTATCATGCTATCAGGGGAGAGTTTGAAAAATGCATTCCTCTGGGGACCAAAGGAGTTGATGCAGTTGCCAGGGAGATGTGCTTCGGCCCAAAGGATTATTGCAAGACTGCAGCATCAGCCCTCACCGCCATCGGCAAGCCTGCGGTGGATGCCCTTATCGAGGCCATGGGCAGTCCCTTGGAGCACATAAGCCGGGAGGCTGTGGAATCTCTGATTCGCATCGGCCCCGATGCAGTCCCCCAGCTGATTATTTCCCTGACATCCGATGATGAAAAGATCCGGGAAGGATCCGTGGAAGTGCTGGGTCAGATTGGAACCCCCGAGGCCATTGAGGCAGTGGAGGAGAAAGAGGAGCTTAAATACGGATACATGTAAAAAAAGTCTTTTCATGTCCTATTTTGTTGGCAAGCCTTGACTTGAAGCCACAATGTCGTTATGTATCTTGTGGGGCACCGTACCGGAACAGACCATGGATTAACAACACTGACCTTCCATCCGGAAAGGATGGCCCGGTTTTTTTGTTATATTGAATCGAATCTGTGAATAAATGAAATGTCCTTACTGTAAAACCGAGAATAAAAAAAATGTCAGAACCTGTCGCAATTGCCGCAGGAGTCTTGTTCGTGTCCCCGCCATGAAGCAAGAAGAAAAACCCAAATCCCCGGCAGAATCTCCTTCCCGGAAGCCAGGAAAGTCCTCCAGGAAAGAATCCCCAGGCCCGTCCCCCAAAACTGCCCCCAAAGAGATCCCAAAAACAATCAAAGTCCAGGACCTTCACCAGGACCGGCCCACATTCCGGGTGGTGGATTCGCCCGATGCCGGTAGCGCCAGCAAGCCAGCCTGGTCAATAAAGACATCCATCCAAAACGGCCGTTACAGCATATTAAAACAGCTGGGGGCTGGAGGAATGAGCCGGGTATATCTGGCCAGAGATCAGAAGATGGATTGTCATGTGGTAATAAAAGAAATGCAGGTGCTCGAGGCAACTCCCGAAGAGCTGGATTATTTCCAGAAACGTTTCCATACCGAGGCAAAGCTTCTCTTCCGGCTGAGTTGCCGGGGGATCCCCAAGGTGACCGATTTTTTCAGCGAAGAGGGAGCCAATTACCTGGTGATGGAATACATCGAAGGGGAAGACCTTTTTGCTTTTCTGGAGAAACGTCCCGACAGGAGAATATCCGTAGGGGAATTTGTGGACTGGATGTGGCAGTTGCTGGAAACATTGTCCTTTCTTCATTCCCAGGACCCCATCATCATCCACCGGGACATCAAACCCACCAACATCATGCTCACACCCCAGGGGAAGGTTATACTGGTGGATTTTGGCCTGGCAACATCTCTGGAAGGGGATAACAGGACTCAGACCACCATCGGCACTTTCGGCTATGCTTCACCGGAGCATTACATGGGGAAGCTCACCACCAGTTCCGACATATTCAGCCTGGGAGCATCCTTTCATTTTCTCCTCACCGGCCAGGAGCCTGCCCAGCGGGTTCCCTTCGACTATCCCCCCATATCCTCATACCGGGATGATGTTAACGAAGGGATCGATTATATCATATCCCGGATGGTGGAAAGAGAAGAAAACAGCCGTTACCAGTCTGCCAGGGAAGTGCTTGAGGATCTGCGAAAGCTGACGGATTATCTCAACGAGCCTGATGAATATGAAACCATGCCGGTTTTCAGCCCATCCCGGGAAAATAACCAGGAAAAACAATATCTTCTGGGAGATTCCGCCAGCGGTGATTCATATTATTCCGGCATCAAAATGACCGCCGGAGGCAACAAAAAAGACCAGGAAAAACCTGTTCCTGATAACTATAAAGACTCCCGGAAAGAACCGGAAAACCCATCGGCCCGAATGTTTCTGGACCCCGCAGATGAATTCTCCGATGACGAGGATCGAAAGACCTTCTCAGGCTTCCTGGAACGTTTCAAGGAAAAAATTGACCAGATCAAGCCCCCTGCTGTCAAGCTGACACCAAAGTTAATAATCCCGGTGGTTATTTTGTTGGTCTTGCTGACAGGTTTTTTTCTGATGGCAGGGCGCAAGCCTGGCACAGTCCCCCCCCCGCCGGGTGAAGGCCTGCCGGAACAGGGAGTTGACACCGCTAAAATTTTAAGAGAAAGCCTTAAAGCCGGCCTTCATTATATGGAAGAGGAAAAATTTGACCTGGCCATCAAAGAATTCGGCAGGGCCGTGGAACTTGACGAAAATAACACCGAGGCTCTTATGGGCAGGGGCAGAGCTTTCTTCGAGGTAAAAGATTATTCCGGCGCATTTGATGATTTCAGCCGTGTTATAAACCTGGAACAGGAAAACCACGATGCCTACTGGATGCGAAGCCGGGTTCACATTGCCAGGGGAGCTCACCAGCAGGCCCGCAAGGACCTTGACTGGTTGATAGAAAAAACCCGCCGTAATGATGCTGCGCCTTATTATTACCAGAGGGCGTTGACTTTCTACAGTCAGAACCAGATTGAAGATGCCATCAGGGACCTGCGGGTTTACCTGGATATTGAGAAAAACCGCAAGGATGATCGGGATGAGATCCAGTATATCAAGGCCCAGAAACAGCTCTCAGGCCTTTTAAGGGCCCAGGCAGAGGAAGCTCTCAAAGTCAAGGATTTCCCCCTGGCATTGAGGATTCTCAATGAAGCCATAATGTATGACCCTGATTCTGAAGGAAACTATTTCATGACAGGCCAGGTCTATGCTGCAATGGAAGATGTGGACAAGGCCATTGCCCAGTTTGAAAAGGCTCTTGGCCAGAATCCTGAATCGCCCCGGACCCGGCGGGATCTGTCCCGGCTCTATTATCAGCGGGGGATACACTTTGTCAAGACCGACAAGCCCAGGGATGCAGAAGAAGATTTCAAGGCTGCCTTGAAGATCAGCCCTTCTTTCAGGGCAGTCAGCCGGGAGCTGGCGGATCTTTATAACAAGTCAGGAATCAAAAGTTTTAATCAGCAGAATTTCAAGGAAGCCCTGGAATATTTTGACAAATCCATCGAGCTGGAAGGGAATGTGGCAGAAACCCTGTATAACCGTGGTTTCACTCATTACTCTCTGGGCTACAGGCAACAGGCGGAGGCTGATTTCAAAAAAGCCCTGAGGCTTGATCCCCGCAGTGAGCTGGCATCGAGGATCCCCGGGGAGATTGACCCCCGCAAGGGCTTGGGGCCGTCACCTCATAATATCAAGAATACTCCACAGCCTCCCCCTGTGGATCATTCCCCACCAGGGCCGGGACAGAAATATGCTATCCTGATGAATGCCCACAAGGAACTTCAGGAGGGCCGTTATATGGAAACCATCAGGATGGCGGATCAGGTGCTGTCTTTGGACAGCTCATCCCCGGAAGCCTATGTGTTAAAGGCAGAAGCCCTTGCCCACACAGATCGCATACCCGGGGCAATACAGAACTTCCGTTCGGCTCTCCAGCATGCTCCCGAAGACGGAAAACTCTACCGGCATGCCAAGAGCAGGCTTGAGGAACTGTCCCGCCGGGGAGGGCCGCCTATCCCCCGGATCGAACCCTGAGAAGATTCACCGGGAAACTCAGTGACCGAAATGAAATACAACACAACTGGTTATTTGCTGTGAAACTTATCCCGGAGGCCATGCAAAAGATCTGCCTCCTAGAATATGAAAGTGCACATGGAACACCGACTGTCCCGCTTCGGCCTCGCAGTTGTTGACGATACGCACTCCCCGGCCCGTCAGGCCAAGATCTTTAACAATCCGGGGAATACTGCACATCAGGTGCCCCATAATCTCCTGGTGCTCCGGTTTGAGGCTGGTTATGCGGTCAATGTGAATTTTCGGAATCACCAGAACATGGGTTGGAGCAATGGGGTTGATATCCTTGAATGCAAGAATATGGGGGTCATCATAAACAATTTCCGATGGTATTCTTCCCTTGACTATATTACAGAACAAACAGTCCATCATTACCTCCCGGGGTGGAGTTTCATCGAGTCAATTTCCTTGAACCCACTGGTTTCCAAATGGTTGCCACTCTCGTATATCTGGTTTTGTACAGTCCCCTGATTTCTCCTTCCCGAAAAAATCTCTAAAATCAAAGGGGAGCCTGTGAAGACTCCCCTGATTGTTCTACTTTGACTTTTACCGCCTGGAAAGTTATGCCTTGGTGACATCCTGGCCAGTCAGTTTTTTGAGGGCCTTGGCAAAGTCCGCAACCCCTGCTCCCTGATCCTTGTGGGGAAGCCTTTCGGGCTTAACTTCAGGATCCGAGGGTTTGGTCATAAGGGGATCTGCTGAACCCATCACAGCACCCTTGATCTCACCGGGAGATGCTGTGTAGAGTCCCTGTTTGAGGAGCAATGAACCGCCAGCCATGAAGGGGCATGCCATTGAAGTCCCGGACATCTTTGTGTATCCGCCGGTATGTCTGGGGGCCACAATGTTCACGCCGGGGGTGATGATGTCAGGCTTGGGCCTTCCGTCCCTGGTGGTGCCACGGCTTGAGAAGTAAGCCACGGTGTCGTCACTGCGATCGACGGTACCCTTGTCATCCATTGCGCCAACGGTCATAATGCTGGGGCCATGGGCAGGAGTGCCGATGGTTCGATCTCTGGGGCCGGAGTTTCCGGCAGCAGCTACAACCAGAATTCCGCTGGCAGTTGCCTTGTCGCAGGCCTGAACCACCGGGTCATCCTTGTAGGACTGCCAGGCAGTTCCGCCGAGGGACATGCTCAGCACGTCGATTGACAGCTCGTCTTTCTTTTCCACTGCCCACTGAATGCCGGCGATGATGTCGGAGAAGGATCCGCCACCGCTGGCACTGAGGACTTTAATCCCCACCAGGTTGGCCTCGGGAGCCACACCGGCATACTTTCCGCCTGATTCTGAACCGTCGCCAACAGCGATACCGGCGCAGTGAGTGCCGTGTCCCTGGTCGTCATAGGCATGCTCGATGCCTTCTTTGCCGGTAATCATGCATTTGAAGCCGGTTATGCGATCTTTGTAGTCGGGATGCTGGGCAATACCGGTGTCGATGACTGCAACGGTGGTGCCTTTTCCTTTGAATCCGGCATCCCACAGCTTGTCAATACCCATGGTTTTTCCAGCCACATCCATCAGGGGAGTAGCGTCGCTCATCAACTCAGCGGATTCCACCGGTTCGATGATTCCCATTCTTCCATCGAGGAATACCTTGATGTCATTGGCTCCCTTGGACAGGTCCGGCATAATACCGCTCTTGCTGGGATCCACCTCTGCTGCGAAACCGTTGATAATTGGAAGGTCTTTGGTAATCTTGTTCTCGGGGTTTGAAGAAACCTTCTCTTTTAGCTCTGCCAGTTTTTCCGGGCTGTCAGCCTTGATGATAATGTTGACCTTGCCCGACTCGCTGATGTCCTGTTTGGGTATTGTCAGAACATCATGCAGTGTTACCTGGTCTTTTGGCTCCTGGGAAACTTTTGCTTCCTTGCTTTTTGCAGCGGGCATCCCGGTGTGCACTGACTTTCCTGAAATGTTGCCGACATTGTTCGATCTTATGCCGTCCATCGATGAACCTCCTGATTTTTATTATTTTTCGGCTAAAACTCAATTTGGTATGTTCTATTTTATCAAAAACAACTCAGATAAGTAAAGGAAATAATGTTAATAAAATGTTAACATTGACCCAAAACATGAGAATCGCCGAGAATGCCGGAATCTATCCCCTTTAAACAGACAAACAGAATCTGACCAGGGTTAACAATTTGGACACAAACATTTACAAGCTGTTAATCTATTAAAGCCCAGCAAATGTTATACTGTAAACAGCATGAAAATAATCGGGAAGGTTTCCCGGGGAGTGATGAAAATGTCAGCCATTACTGGCAACAACAATATAAGCCCGGAAATCCAGGACAGATATTATCCCAAAAAACCCCTGCCTCTTACTGGGGACGACTATGAAATAAAAGTCGATTTCAAGGGATTTGAAAGGGATTACTCCATCTCAAAGAAGGGCGACACCATAACTGTGGATCACTTTGGCCAGGAGAATGATTTTGAAGTGATCATGAAACCCGGCGAGGTACTCATCGATCGTTACGGCAACGAGAATGATGTTTACATAAAATATGACGAGAACAAGATTTTCATCGACCGCCATGGTTTTGTCAATGATGTTACCATCGAAAAAAACAGAGATTCCATCAGCATACGCCGGCATGATCCCCTGCAGGAGGTAACCTTCAGGATGAATGACAGGGGGCTTCTAATTGATCGCTACGGGGTAAGGAATGATGTCCTGATCATGGATGACGAGGAATCCCTGGGCATAGACAAATACGGCGACGAAAACGATGTGACCATCACCCATTCAAAACCGGAAATGGGACTGAACCTGGAAACATGGCACAAGCATGTCACCGTATCCCCAGAATGCTACCGGACTGTCAGGGAATGGTTTTCCAGGGGCCTCGATGGAAAAGATCTGGTTTTCCTCACCGAGGATGGAAAAGTTGACATTATCGACAACCATTTTGTCTAATCCACCATCATTACAAAAAATCAGCCGGCATTATACCGGCTTTTTATTTATTCCTCACCTGAAGCGCAATCTTCATGAATCTGATTATCCTCCTCCTGTTCCCGGGGAAACTCCTGGAAAGCCAGGGAATCATCAAAGGACATTGCATTCACGTTCGGTCAGGCGAACTGTCCCCGGCTTTGCATCGAACATTCGAATGTGATAACCCTCACCGATACACAATCTGCAGAACGAGAAAAGTTCCATCAGAGAAAAAATCAACCTGACTTTTCTTGTAGAATCAGTTTCTTCGAAGACAAAAAGGTTGGCCTGTTGGTCATAATTATCCCGGCTGATGTTTTACCTGTTTTCTAAAATGGGTGGGGCTGGGGTATTGATGTGGCCAAGCTTCTGACCTTAACCGAACACAGATGAAGGACATTGTGGGTCTGTAAGTAATATTCAATCAATCAACCAATCAGCGGGAAGGTTCTGCCATGGACAACTCGGATCGCCAAAGCCTCCTTGATATGGGAATAATGCTTCTGGAAAAGGAGAATTATGAAAAGGCACTGGAAATATTCAGCCAGATTATCACCTGGGATTATGACAACCTGGATGCATACTTCTATCGGGCCTATGTCCTGAACCGGATGAACCGCCATCAGGAAGCCATGGTGGACCTGAACCACCTTCTGGCCAAGGACAGTGAATATTCCGATGCCTACTTTGAAAGAGCAATTGCATTCCTCAGGATGAACAATTATCCTTCTGCAGTGGATGACTTTTCCACGGTCATTGAAATGAATCCTGAGCATGTCGGAGCCCATTACAACAGAGCAATGGCCAACATTCAGGGAGGCAAGCCCAGAATGGCCACCGGGGATCTGACCAGATGCCTGGAAGCTGAACCTGAGAACCAGGCCCTTTATATGCTCCGGGGGAAAACATATCTTTCTGTAAATATCATAGACCGGGCCATCAACGACTTCACTATAGTGCTGGAGCTGAATCCCGGCAATGTGGAGGCATATCTTCTGCGGGCTTCTGCCCAGGAAAGCCTTGGGGATCTCAATGCAGCCCTGAGGGATTATACTATGGCGGTGAAAAACGCCCCCGAGTCCCCGGCTTGCAGGCTTTCCCTGGGAAACATCTGGCTTAAGAAAAACGATGAAGAGAAAGCCAGGGTTCAATTCTGGAAAGCCCTGGAACTTGAGCCTTCCGGTTCTGTACCTTGGCAGGTCCTGCCCATTTTGACGGCCCTTGAGGAGGATCTGTCAGTGCTGGTGGAACCCATCATCAACCTGGCCCTGGGAAGCCAGGCCAGCTCCATAACCTTCACCCGGGGGGGAGGTTATCTTTTTGTCAGCATCGAGGTGTTGAATCTCAGGATGCCCCTGATGAACATCCCCCTGGAGGCTTCTCCGGGCATTTACCGAAAGATTGCACAATTCTGCAATGTGGAGCCAGGATCAACAAAAGGTTCTTTCCACTATGCCTTCAAGGGAAACAAGTATTATTTTGAAATGGAACATGTCGGGGACAGCGAAAAAAGCCACTTGACCCTGAGGGTTCTATATAAATCCTTCATGGAGAAATTCGGGTTTGCCTATAAGAACGGCCCTGTAGCCGTCGTCGAGGAGGACTCCCCCACCACCGGGGAACGCCAGATTGAAACAACAGCAGATGAATCTGCCCTGTCCAGGGACAGCAAAAAAGAAGATAAGGAACCCCAGACCGAGTAACAGGACAATCAGCTTTCACTGAGGCTTGAGAGAGCCTCCCTGGCTTTCTGGCGCCAATAATCATTATCAGGAGATTCATCGGTAATCTTTTTCCAGTCGGATCTTGCCTTGTCAATATCTTTTTTTCTCTCATGGGCCAGACCTCTGAAATAATAAGCCTGCCATGATTTCGGGTTCATCTGGATAACCCGGTTGAACTGGGCAATTGCATCGTCGGGACGGTTCAACTCCAGCTGTATCCTGCCCCGGCCCATAATCACAAAGGGATCATTGGGACGCAATTTTTCAGCCTCGGCAATGTCCTCATCTCCCTGGGAAGTATTGTCCATTTTATAGCGGGCGATAGCCCTTCCGACAACGGCCCGGTGGTCTGCCTTGTTAATGCCGATGGCCTTCGTGAAGGCTTCCTCGGCGTCCCGAAAATCATCTTCCTCCAGCCGGGTATAACCCAGTCCCACATAGGCTTCTCTCAGCTGTCCCCGATATTGGCCATATGTGCGGTTCTCCTCGATGGCTCTGGAAAGATCATCCGAAGCTTTCTGAAAATCCCTGAGCCTGAGATACAGCAGGCCTCTCTGCAGGAGAGCCTTGGAGTTTCTGGTGTCTGCATCAAGAATGACAGTATATGCATCGATGGCCTCGGTAGCCCGGCCCTGTTTTTCCAGCAGCCCGCCAAGGGCCATGGCACTGTTGACAAGAATACGGAAATACTGGCTGTTGGTAGGTTCCAACTGATATGCCCGCTTAAAGTCCTCCACTGCAAGCTGTCTTCTTCCCAGGGACAGGAGAACCCCTCCCCGGGCAAAAAATGCCTTTTCAAAATCAGGCTGAACCTTGACAGAATTGTTGAGATGCTGAAGGGCCTGTTGCAGATTTCCCGCATCCCTGAGGCGAAGGGCCTTGTCATAATGAAATCCCGCCAGTTCCTTCTGAGCGTCCCGGTGCTTCGGGTTATAGCTCATGGCCTGGTTCAGGTATTTCAGGGTTTCGTTGAGCTGATTTCTCCTCCTGGCCCGGTATGCCATCTCGTAATAACTCTGGGCCATTAGATTATCGGATTCTGCCTTTACGCCGGGATCCACCTCCGCAGCCTTGAGATAGTCAGCCATAGCCTGCTCATATTCAAAAAGCCTTCTGTATGTATCACCCCTGGCAAAGTAGCCCTTGGGATCATCAGGTTTCATTTTTATATATTCACTGTAATCACTGATAGCTTCTCGGTAAAGCTCTCTGGTGACCATCCAGTCAGCCCTGGTCAAGTATATTTCCGGCTTTTTTTCCATTTTCAAGGCATTGGCCAGATGCATCTCTATCCGCTGGTTGCTGCTCCGGATATAAATATAATGCTTGGCCAGTCCAAGTTCCGCATCAGCATAATTCTGACGCATTCTGCTGGCTACAAGAAAATCGTCCTTGGCCCTGTTGGGCTGATCATTCTCAAGAGCCTTCATTCCCCGTTCAACATACCATTCGGCATTATTGGATTTCTGAAGGGTATAATTCATGAACAGTTTCTTCCGGGTAACAGTGAAGGGTTTTGCCAGTATTACCACGGCAACGGAAAAAATACCGATTAACACAAGAAAAATAAACACTTGTCGCATCAGTTTACGGGTGCCGATATTACCCCTGTCCTTGTCAACACCCTTTTCCGAGCCGGAAATGACAAAATTCTTGTCAAACTGAGGCTTCTCGTCTTCGTCGTCATCATCTTCCGCATCAATGGCGGATTTACCGATATCCCATGGTTTGTGAATGCCCTCGGCTTCAACTCCACCGGAGCCGACAAAAGACTTGCCCCAGTCATGTTCCTGATCTCCCCCACTGCTGCCGTCATATTTTGCAACAAAACCGCCCCCGTCGCCGGTCCAGCCTTTTTTAATTTTGATGGGGCCTTTGATTACAAAGGCTGCGCTTTTTTCTTCCACCGGTGGCTCCGGTGGAGGAGGTTGAGGATGTGAATCCGGAGGAGTATATGAAGAAGGAGGAGCCTGAGGTTGACCACCAAACTGCATGGCTGGTGTTCCCTGGGGAGATTTTATTTGAAATCCCCTGGAGTCCGGCATATCCGAAGCTGTTCCCGGTTGTCGAATCTGAAATCCTCCCGGAGGCTGACTCTGACCGAGGCTTCCGGAGCCGGAAGGCTGGCCCTGACGAAGACTGCCGGAGCCGGGAGGCTGGCCCTGACGAAGGCTTCCGGAGCCGGGAGGCTGGCCCTGGCGAAGACTTCCGGAGCCGGGAGGCTGGCCCTGGGGAAGACTTCCGGAGCCGGGAGGCTGGCCCTGACGAAGGCTTCCGGAGCCGGGAGGCTGGCCCTGACGAAGACTTCCGGAGCCGGGAGGCTGGCCCTGACGAAGGCTTCCGGAGCCGGGAGGCTGGCCCTGACGAAGACTGCCGGAGCCGGGAGGCTGGGGGCTCCGTATCTGTGGCCCTGTTGACTGGGGAGGCTTGTTGAACTTGATGACATTAGGCCCCTGAGATTGTTCCTTCAAGGGCTTGTTTATGGATACCGGCCTGAACACCTGAGGGCCGGGGCCTGCTTCCGGGGAGGGAGCCTCGGGGGTTGCTCGTTGAACATGCAGAGGTTGAAAATCTTTCTGGGACGGAGGCTTGGGACTGGATATATCAAAACGGCTGGTAGGTGCCGCCTTCTTATCCTGAGGTTCCTCAAACATTCTGGTGGGGGGTGCTTCCTCAAAAGGCCTGGTTTCCCTGGGATAAGACGCCTTGCCGGATTTGGCCGTGGGGGACATGGGTCTGTAGCTGGGAGGTTGGGAACCGCTGCGGGATGATTTCTGGGATTGGGGTGCTGACTGTTTTGTGCCCCGGTGATGAGATCCCCTGGAGATGATTCTTTTCCCCCCGGTGGGAGAAGCTCCGACCCCTTTTCTTTTCATTCCGCCGGTTTGGCTGAAATCTGACTTTTGTCTTCCCAGGCCTTGAGATTGAGTACTCCCCGGCTTTCTGCCTTGATAGCCGGCAGGTTTTGATGGCCTTCCCGGCACCGGGCCTGGTGCAGGTTTTCTGGGTGAGGGCTGTTTTCCACTGGACATCAAATCCAGACCACACTGGGCACAGCGTGATGCATTCGACTGGTTGATAAATCCACATTGTGGACAATACATCCGGGACTCCTCTTAAATTTTTATTCTCAGGCAAAAAAACCTATTTCAGTTTCTTCGGCATCCGGGAAAACTTATCCCCGGAGTTCAGCTTGCTGGCTCCAAGATCCCTCCGAGTGCCATGATGAGATGGCTTCTGATAATCCGCCGCCTGTTCACTCATGGCAGGCCCCCGGGCGGTCAGTGGCTTCTTGCAGTCTGGGCAAATCTCCTCCGCGCCTGAATTGGGATAGCCACAGTGTGGACAATACATTATTGGATTCCCTCCGGTCAGTCGAAAATATAATTAGAAGATTCAAGATGAAAAGTCGCTCCAGTCCAAAGAAAAAACAATACTCCGGTAAAACCAGCATTCATGGTATCAGTCGATGATATAACCATAAAACTTCCCTGGATATGGCAATTATTTGACCCACATAAAAAATATCCGTCAGGTTTTCACATGAACCCATCTTCTTGTTCGATGAGTTTCAGGGAAAACCTCCCCATTAACCAATTCCAATCCTGTTGTCAGGATGGGACGAAAACAGGCGGATAAGCTCAGTATCGGTAAAATAGGCATCTGAGGATTCGAGCTTTCTTTTTTTTCCGATTTCTCCCCCTGTCTTTTTCATCCTTTTCCAGCCTTCCAGGTAAGTCCTGTCCTTGTCAAGACCAATATGGATGGAAAACAGCTTCTTTGCCATATTTATCCAGTGCAGGACATAATAAGCCTTGTCGGTGATATTCTTAGCCATGAAAATAAGGTAGTTTTTAATTTTCAATAACTCCTGATCCTTGTCCCAAAGGGCATCGGCAACAGGAGTGGCCTCCAGCTGAGTTACACTGCTGCCACGGCAGTAAACCACTCTGTGCCCCCGTTTCCATGCCCGGTAACCCAAGTCCAGGTCCTCCATATAACAGGGGGTGAAAAGTTCATCGAACCCCCCAAGGCTGTTGAAGATGTTTTTGTGAAACATGCATGCAGTGTTCACCAGTCCCGGAATATAAACAGGTTCCGGAAAATTCCCGTCGGAAATCATTTGCAGGGATATGGCCCCGTTGATAAATTTCATCAGGCAGATGGAGGTGATAATCCCTTTTCTGGTTTTATCCCGGATGGACGGGACCGCAGCAAATATATCATCGTCACTAATGGCCTCCAGCAAGGGGAGGGCAAAACCGGCTGAAACCTTCACCGTGTCCTGCAAAAGCATAACCACCGGATAACGGCACAGCTTGACTCCCTGGTTGAGGATCTCAGGCATTCCTTTTAGTTTGTCGGTACGGATTACACGAAGACTCGGCCACATGCGCTTCACCACAGCCCCGGTATGATCCGTGGAAGCATTATCCATTATGATTACTTCCACCTTGCCTCTGCCATATGTTTTGATGGCCGATATTAGGGCAGGAATAGTTTTTTTGAGGTTTTCAGCACCATTATGGGTGGGAATGAGAACGGAAAAATCCTTGCAGGCAATTTCTCTGATGACTCTTCTTTCAGTAGATATTTCACTGCCGCTGAAAGCTTCTTCTATGGCCCGGGCCTTGTCCTGATCAGGATGGTAGGACTTGGTAAAATTCAGCTTCCCCCCCACCGGGGCAGTCAGTCTGGTATATTTCTTGCTCATGGGCTATGCCGGCAGGCTGTTGCCAGTTCCTTCCTTGTTGAGTTAGTCTTTCTTCTTAAAAGGAGCTCTTTTCAACCCCATGGAGGGCAGGGGCAGTTTGCCCGGTTTTGGGCCTCCAGCCGGTGGAGAGCCAGGCCCACCCTTGGGTGGAGCTGGAATATCTGGCCGTTTGGTTTCGAATTTTCTGGGGAGTTTAGCAAAGGATCCCTTCTCCGACATGGAAGGTTTGCTGGACAAAGTTGGCTTCTCCGACAGAGCAGGCTTGCCGGACAGAGTGGGCTTCTCTGACAAAGCAGGCTTCTCCGACAGAGAAGGTTTCTCCGTCAGGGATCCCTTATCCCCTCCACCAGGAGCTTTTGCAGGCGACTTGCGCCTCAAGGGAGTGGTACTTCGACGTCCTCCCTCCATGGAGGTCGGGGTATCCACCTTGGCAGAAAGACCTGTCCTGAAGGGAGATTTTGTCCTGATTCCCGTGGGCTTTGAAGGCTCCACAGCCTGAACACCTGATGTTTCCTGGGATTCCCTGCCGGCTTCTGTCAATGGAGGCAGACCGGCAAAAGGATCCTCGGGAAAACTCTTGGGGCTTCCGGGCATCTTTCCTGTCTTTGCGCTAATATCCTTAGGTTTCCAGGGCGCCTGAAAACCTGAACCGGAAGACGGTTGCTCTGCTGGAGTCCAAGGAACTCCGGGAGTTGGCGGTGGCGGGGATTCAGCATATTCATCCTGCCGGAGGTCTTCCCCGGAGTAGCCCTCCTGAGGAATATCTTCCCGGGGAACCTCGGTGGTGTCGTGGGGTTCTGGCTGCCATGGGCCTGGAGCCTGGCCGAAATCGGACTGTTGAGGCGCATAGCTTGGCCCCCGCTGGGTTTCCTGGGGCTGTTGCTGCCAGGGAGCAGAAAACCTTGGCCCCTGTGGAGCAGGCTCTTCTTCCTGGATCTCTTCCTGGGGCGGGCCATACTGGGGTCGCCAGGGTGGACGAAACTGCTGTTGCGGTTGTTCCGAATCCGGTTCATTGTCCTGGGGAGATTCCCAGGGAGCTTGAAACTGCTGTTGATCCTGAGGCTGAGGTGCATAAGGCTGCCAGGGCTGATTGAAAGTCTGGCGCTGTTCTCCAGAAGATTCCTGGGGAACCGGGGGCGGTGCCCCCTCTTCCGGAGGATAGGATTCTGGAAGCCTGCCCGGGGTGAACTGCACTGTCTGGGGAGCTCTCATCTGGGGAACTCCTGATGAAGAAGAATCCCTGTAAAGATCCCGGAAATCCGTCAGAACCTGTTCATTGGCCTTGGGAGTGAAGGGAGTCTGATACTGAACCTTCAGTTTGGCCCGGGGATCAAAAGGATCCACCGGCGGGGATGAGGCTTTGCTCTCTTTAAATTTTCCGGCACCAGGCACAAAAGGCCCTTTACCGTCGGGAGGCGGGGCGATGGGAATCTTGGGCTTCTCCTTGGAATCACCCTCGGTCCTGAAGGCCGGCTCATGGGAATCCTCTTTGTCATCATCCTTTTTAACAAGGACCTCCACCGGTTTCATCCGTTCTTCTTCCAGATCAAATCCAGGATCATAAAAATCAGCTCCGGAGGTGTCGCCTTTTTTATCTTCAAAGGCAAGACGTTCACCGCTGTATATGACCGGACGAAGAACAATAAGCTCATCTTCCAGAATAATGGGAGGCAATAATCCCAGATGTGCTCGAACCTTGATAAACCAGTGCACCTGCAGGGCACCCCGGTATTCTGTATGCTCCGCGTCATCAGGGATGGCAATGATGCCCACATGCTTGTTTTCTTCTTCAGGGGTCAGTTCAATGTTCTCGCCGTAAGAAAACTTGATCCGGGAGAGAACAACCCCCGGCGAAAGAATCGGGATGTCCTGGCGCTCCAGCCAGCTTCCCCTGTAACCGTCAAACTTCTTGCATATTAGATGGCCTTCAAGGCTTTTGAGATAAGACAGTTTTGCAGGCTCCGCCGATACGATAATGCGAACCGGGGCTCCCTTGTCAACTTCCTCGGGTTCAAGAGAAAGTTTCAGTTTCATGGACCTCTTGACCATGATCATCAATATCTTAAGCAAAGAAAAAATGATGACCACAACCACTACCGGCGCTATGTACATTAGCAGGTCCATTATGCTGATTCCATCCTGTCAATATCCCGTCCTTGCCGGAAACAGATTATTCCCGATAAGGACTCCCCGGGCTAAGTTTCTGCAAAATAAGATCCGAACAATATTATTTTTGCAAAGAGCATTAATTCTCCTGCCTTTCATCGGATATCTCCAGAAAACTGAAACGGCAGGATTCACTGATTTCCTTGGATCCATCATCCCTGGTATCGCCATCCACCACAACCATGACCCTTTCCCGGGTTCGATGACGGGAAGCATAACTATCCACGGGTATGGCGGTTTTCTCTTGGGATACTGTTTTCTGCCTTGCGCCGGGCCTGAGAGGCTCAACCTCAAGATGGCTTCGTATCGACGCTTCGCTGTAACCAGGAGCATGGATTCTGACGGTTACAGTCCAGCGAATCAGGTTGTATTTTTCCATGGAACTGGCATGAGCCTCTATGGGAATGGGAAGATACCCCCCGTATGTGGATCGGGTTCCCTTGACAAAAACCATGTCCCGGCCCATAGAAAAGGCGATAATGGTAACAGGCTGTCCCAGGTTTAATCCCGAGATCCCCAGGTCTTCCGCCCATATCATCCAGGGATGGCCATACTGTCGGCAGATGAGATCCCCTTCAACAGACTCGGCTTTTATGGTTTTTTCCGGGGTTGCATGAACGAAAAAATCCACGGTTTCTCCCACCATAACTTTGTCTGGAGTGTATTCAAGCTCAAGGTTCATAAGGGTTGCCAGGCGATTTCTCCGTCGAATGTAAAACAGCCCGCCAATAAAGACAAGTATTACAACAAAAACTATGTAAGAATACAAATTCATGATATGGTACTGATCATTATTCCCGTAAATGACATGTTTTTGACCTGCCAGCCCGAAACACCTTTAATCAGAAGGTGAAACCGTGGGCCTGCCAGTTTCATCAGGATGGTCAGGATGGTCAGAATAGTCATCCCGGACTATCGGGGATTCATGCACCTGGAAAGTGCCGGGGCTGTCAAGATCTATGCGGGGAGGCGGTGGCGGTGAATAAGAAGGATCTTCGTGCATCTGGTGATAATCCTCCGCCAGGATCAGGGTGAAATCCGATGGAGCTTCACGGTTGTCGCAGGGTTTCCGGGTAACCCTGGCACTGTAGAACCTGATGGAATTCTCCAGCATCCTGCGTCCCTTCCGGTTGCCAAAGTGATCAACAATCTCAGTGCCGGGATATGGAGGCTCAGTGGGAACTGGCACCGGAGCCACAGAAGACCGCCGACGTGCCCTGTCCCGGGGATCTTGGTCATTTTCATCATCCGTGCCATTTCTGTCATTATGGGGTGAAGGATCCGTCAAATCTCCGTCACTTTCAGGCAAGGTATCCAGAAAATCCTCCTCATCTTCATCATCTGAAGCATCCCGGCCCTCCCTGTCCTCATCAGGCGGGGCATCCCATGGATCATCCACTGGCCGGGGAACCTGAGATACTTCCATCACTGTGTAACCTTCATCCCTGAGTCTGTCGGCAACATCATAGACCTGATCCCATTGGGCATCCCGGTTCCAGATTCTGACCCGGATGTCTTCAGGGATAACCTCATCGGGGCTTCGAAGAACCCGTCGCACCAGCCGTTCTGTTTCGATCTGATGGGGAACCACCACCATGGATTCTTCCGCCCAGTCATCATAACCCGATAGAACTCCCGTGACGGTGTTCCCGGGGTCAAAATGCCGATAAACATTGGCGATGTCCACAAGCTGTCCCGTATCAAGATTTGTGTTCAGATTATTCTTTACAACCTTCGCCAGCTGGTTTATCCGCATTATGTTGGCAGGTTTCTTCAGCTCCCGGGTCAGGGCCTGGATCACCTGCTGTTGCCGGCGGATACGGCCCCAGTCCCCTTCCTCGTCATAGCGGAACCGGGCATAACCCATGGCATCGTAACCGCTCAATCGCTGACGGCCTTCCTTCAGATGGATATGAAGGTTGCCCCAGTAGTCATCATAGCTCATATCCTTTTCCACATCAACGGTGACCCCGCCGACAGCATCCATCACCTCTTCACCGGCCTGAATCTTTATAAGAACATAATAATCTATGTCCACTTCAAGAAAGTCGGATATGACTTTTCTGGCGGTGATTACCCCTGCCATTACTGCCTTTTCATAGTCATACCCCGACTGTTCATACTCTTCCCAGAAAGCCTCGGTGAATGCCGCGTTCACCTTGCCGTAACCCAGCCACTCTCCCCGGTAAATATAAGTATCCCTGGGAATTGACAATATCCCCAATTTTTCTCCCCGGCGGTCAAGGTTTAATATGAAGATGGTGTCGGTGCGGGAACCCTTGGTGTGGGCGATTCCCTTTTCATCCCGATTTTCATCCAGCCCAAGACACAGAATCAGAATTCTGTCCTGTTGTCCAAAAGCCAGTTGACCGGGGTTTTTTATGGTCTGATGAAATTCAATAAGATGCTTCCTGGGGTTAAAGGTGGGATTGCTCCGCATGAAGGCTGTGGCTACCACATAAGTGACCGATGCTAAAAAAGCCGTGATGATGGTCACCACCATAAGCCGGTAAATGTTGAATTTTCGGGGCTTTCTTTTCTTTTCCCCGACGTTTTGACTGTCCTGGGATATTACTTCTATACGGGGCTTCAAGGGACCCTCCTGCGGAAGTGATTCACCTCTGGGAAGAATACGGGAACTCTCAAAATCTGGTATTTTCCAGGGTCAGGGCAAAATCCTCTGTGGAATGATGATTATGAAGGGAGGAGCCTTGCCAAGAGAGAAGCCTTATAAAGAAGCCTAATGGATAGCAAAAAAGGGAGGGGCCATTGTATGAAGCTGAAAAAAAGCCGGGGACAGCATCTCCTTACCGACACAGGAATGATTGGCAAAATTGTCAGAAGTGCCGGGGTGGGGCCTGAGGATAATATCATCGAAATCGGTGCCGGGACAGGACTTCTCACCAGGGAACTTGTTGAAAAAGCCGGGGGGGTCACATGCTTTGAAATCGACGAGGACTTTGCCCCGGATCTGAAGGAATTGGATGAAAAGCATACCAATCTCCAGGTGCGGTTTGAAGACTTTCTGGACTTTGATCTGACGGGACATCTTGAAGCTCATCCCCAAAAATGGCGGGTAGTGGCCAACATCCCATACAATATCACCTCTCCCATCATCCGCAAGCTGGTATCTGCCAGAAAACCCAACCTTGCCGATGTCCACCTGCTGATTCAGCGGGAAGTGGCCGAAAGGATAACCGCATCGCCGGGAAACAAAGATTACGGACGGCTTTCAGTCTTTGCCCAGTTCTTCTGCAACAGCAGGATCCTGTTCACCCTGCCTCCCGATGTGTTCACCCCGCCTCCTCAGGTGGAATCAGCCCTTCTGCGGATGGAATTCAAGAAAGTGGTGATGGAGGTGAATCCCCGGCTATATTTTGCCGTGGTCAAGGCGGCCTTCGCCAGCCGCAGAAAGCAGATCCGCAACAACCTCAAGAACGTGGTGCCGGGACTCAAGGGAGAACACCTGGACCGGGTTCTGGATCGGGCCGGCATCGACCGGAAACTCCGGGGAGAAACCCTGACCCTTGAGAATTTCAAGGCCATAACTGACCAGGTGGCTTCATACCTGGAAGAAAAAGGGATCGACCCCGCAAAGGCGGTGGGCAGCTGATGCCCCCGGTGAAAAGGATAATCGAATATCTCGACTCCCGGGGGAACGCCCCGGCCCTTCCCCTGAGGGAGATGGATTCTTCAGGCCATGAATGGATATGCCGTGAAGCTGACAGGCTCCAGGCACTCTGCCATGCAGAAGAACAGATGACAGACAGCCCCGGCCTTTTGGTGGCGGGAGTTGACGAAGCAGGCCGTGGCCCTCTGGCAGGGCCTGTAACTGCCAGCGCAGTGGTGTTCAAAATACCTCTTTTTCTGCCGGGCATGGGAGATTCCAAGCAGGTGCCGGATATTCTCCGTCGCAGGCTTGCAGACATCATAACCGGCATTGCTCTGGCCTCCTCGGTGGTGATGATCCCCCCCGAGGAGATTGATAGGCAAAACATCCTGAATGCTTCACTTTGCGCCATGGGCCGGGCAGTGGAATCCCTCAGGGTTCAGCCTCAACTGGTACTGGTGGACGGCAACCGGAAAATCCCCGGCCTGTCAATACCTCAGCGAACCGTAGTGAAAGGGGACAGCCGGATTTATTGCATCGCCGGGGCGTCCCTGGTGGCCAAGACTGCCCGGGATCGGCACATGGAGGAGATGGAGAAGGCTTATCCCGGCTATGGCTTTGCCCGGCACAAGGGCTACGGCACCCGGGAGCATATGAAAGCCCTGGAGAAACTGGGGCCATGCCCCATACACCGCAGGAGTTTTTCCCCGGTAGCCTGTTTTTTTCAGGAGCCCGGCAACTCTCACTGCTGTGAGGTCAGGCCGGGAAGAGAAGTCAGGGCAAAATCCCTGGGACGGCGGGGAGAAGAAGTAGCCGGGGAGTATCTTCAAAAACGAGGCTTGAAGATTCTGGAACAGAATTTCCGCACCCGGGAAGGGGAGATTGACATTATTGCCCGGGAGGCTGAAACCGTAATATTCATTGAAGTGAAGACCCGGGCCGGATCCTCTCACGGCGGGGGTATCGAGTCCATCGACACTGCCAAACAAGTTCAGCTTCGCAGGATGGCTCTTGTCTATCTGGCCCGGGAAGGGATTGTGGAATCCCAGGTTCGATTTGACGTGATGACCATCGAGAAAAAACAGAAACGGTGGCAGGCCCGGTGGATCAAAGGAGCTTTTTAGGAGAAGCCATGAAAACTGATGTTATAACCACACCGCTGGATCAGAAAAACCGTCAACGGATTAACCGAGGAGTAACCGTGGTGGTGATTGATGTTCTGCGGGTCTGCTCCACCATTGTCACAGCCCTTGATGCAGGAGCCGAGAAAATATACCCCACCCTCACCGTTGATGAAGCCTTTCTGAAAGCCCGGCAACTTGAATCGGCTGGGGAAGAGGTTCTTCTGTGCGGTGAACGGGAAGGAATCCGGGTTGAAGGGTTTCACATGGGCAATTCTCCCAGGGAATATTCCCGAAAAACCGTGGAAGGCAGAACCCTTGTCATCTCATCCACCAACGGCACCGGCGCAATGAAGCGATCCTCCAATGCCCGCCGGGTGCTGGTGGGATCATTCCTCAACGGCCAGGCAGTGGCAGAAGTCCTGGCGGACCAGAACCAGAATACAGTTTTTTACCTGTCAGGGAGGGAAATGGATTTTTCCTATGAAGACGCAGCAGGGGCCGGGCTGATAATCCACGGAATAACAAAAATTCTCCCGGCCTGCCAGATGTCAGATTCTGCCCTGATGTGCCGGGATCTTTACTTGGGATGCCGGCATGATATTGCAGGGATGTTCCGCCGGACTTTTCATGGACGTTATCTGGAATCTTTGGGCTTTGGAGATGACCTGGACTTCTGCGCCAGGACAGGAGTATCCCCGCGGGTGCCCGAAATTAACCCCGACGGATTTATCCATCCCTGATTTAATAAAACACGTGCCGGGAAAGCTGAGCCGCCAGCCGGCAGTTCTCCCGAAGCAGAGAAATATTGGCTCGAACCGTTTCGCCCCGGGATATTTCATGAAGGCGAACCAGAAGAAACGGGGTGACATCCTTGCCGGTGACCCCCATCTCATGGGCTTCCATCAGGGCCTTCTCTGTCACCTCATCAATCAATGGCTTGGATATGCTGTCTTCTTCGGGAATGGGGTTTGCCACAACGATTCCTTTGCTTCCCAGCCCCTTGTTGATGAGAATAATCTCGGCAATCTCCTCCACGGTGTCCACCTGTTCCGGGGCGGGATAATCCGATGTACGACAGTAAAAAGAAGGGAAGATGTCGGTTTTATAGCACAGAACTGGAATACCCAGGGTTTCCAGCCGTTCCAGAGTAGCTCCGGTATCCAGCACCGACTTGACACCGGAAGACACCACGGTGACAGGATATCGGGAAAGAGCAGTGAGATCCGCAGATATGTCATGGTTTTCCGATGCTCCCCGGTGAACCCCACCGATACCGCCGGTTGCCACAATGGGAAGCCCCAGGCATGATGCAATAAAAATCGTGGCGGAAACCGTGGTGGCACCATCCTGTTTCATCTGAAGAACTGCAGGTATGTCCCGCATGTTAACCTTTCGACAGCGTCCCCGGGCAATCATGGCCTTGATGTCCCCGGGCCGGGCACCGACAATAATCCGCCCCATGGAAAGGGCAACCACCACCGGCAGAGCTCCTTCCTCCTCGATAAGGCCGGAACACTCCACCAGCACCTGAAGAGCTTCATCCTCGGGAAGCCCATGAACCCACACAGTGGATTCCAGCACAACTATGGGATCCGACCGGCGGATGGCGGTGGCCACATCACTGCTTATATGAAAATGCTCAATCATCTCTTACTCCACACTTGCCCCTTCGGGAATTGTTTTTATACTTGATTCCCCCGGCAACATGATTTTTCCTGTGTTAAAAATAAAAACAGGCAGCAAGTACCGCCTGTGGATTTCTGCATATCTTTTCCATTATTCGGTGGGTGGATGATAAGTGGTGTAAACATAGTGCCGAGTGATTTTTGCCCTGGTCACAGGCTGGGGCTTGACAGTCCCCCCGGAGCCAGCAACACTGCCGGGGCTGGCGGGGCTGTGTCCGCAAAGCTGACGCCATACATTGATAACCTTCACCACATAATCCCTGGTTTCCTGGTATGGCGGAATCCCGCCGAACCGGGCCACGGCTCCCGGGCCTGCATTGTATGCCGCCAGGGTCAGCTCATATCGTCGCTGACGGTCAAGATGAGCAAACCGTTGGAGCTGTTTTTTTAAATAACGGCAGGAACCGTCGATGTTCTCCTCAATATCGAAGGAATTGTTCACCCTCAAATCCCGGGCAGTGCCAGGCATCAGCTGGCCCAGACCCTGGGCGCCGGATCGGCTTACCGCATAGGGGTTGAACATGGACTCAACGGTGATGACCGCCGCAACAAACCTGTCGTCTTCAATGCCGTGAAGGTGAGCAGAACGGATGATGGCTCTGGATATCCGGTCCGCCACATCCTCCCGGATGGAAGGGTTGTAATATCGGACAACCTGCCGGAATGCCCCGATTCTTTGAGGAGTATATACCTGACTGAAGGGAACAGCACTCCCCTGGGCCAGGGCTTCATTCACCCCAAGGCATGCCAGCAGGAGAATCAGCATCAATATCGGCAGAAAATATCGATTCTTTCTCAATGTCCACCTCCGGAAAATACATGTTCACAACATGCGCATAATCTCTAATTATAAGGATTTTTCACCCGCCTGTCAAACATGCAACCCCACAGCAAGGCCGGCCCACATACCCTGCAGAGGAAAACCTGGCCCTCAGCGGGTTTTCCTGTCCCGGCGGTAATCCATGGGATCATATTTTTTGTCCTCGGGAACCGACAGAACATATTTTTTTATAAACAGATCCACTTCAATCATCGCCTGGCTCCATTCAGTGAGATTGAGCCGGTGGGAAGAAAAAGGCAGGATATAAATCTCGGTGATCCGTTCTTTTTCAAGGAGATTGTGATAAAAATACCGGGCAACACTGGGAGGAACCTGGCGATCGACCTCTCCGTGAATCAGAAGCACCGGCGCCCATATGGAACCGGCAGGATCTCCCCCGGGCATGTCATAGGGAGGATGGGCCGACACCGATATCACCGCTTTTACCCTTGTCCGTCTTGAGCATCCCAAAAGAATTGCCTCGGTGCCTCCCTGGTGTACTCCCATTATAGCAATGGAGGTTTCATCCACACCGGGGATGCTTTCCAGATAATCATAAGATGCCTCGGCACCGGAGGAATCTTCCCAGCGGGTTGAAAGAACCACATAACCCTTCCCGGCAAGATCCCCCATGATTTCATTGCCGTCTGGGTTCACTTCATCAGGGGGCCACAGAAACAATACTCCCGGCAACAGCTCACCGGTGTCCTCTTCCGGGCGCAACACGACACCATCAATCTCCCGATCCCCCAAAGAGAAACTCACCGGGGAAACCTTCACCCCGGCAGGCCCGGATTCTGCCCTGATGGAATCAACCCTGCTCCCACGGGAGGGGGGATTTTGCAACTGGGGAGGGAACATGCTTCCAGAAGTCGGGGACGGCATTATAAGTAAAACCATCAGGACTGTCAGTATAAGATTTATTTTCAAACCCATCACTCCCCATAACCGGCTGTTGCCGGAACTGCTCTAAAAGTTTTCATTATCACCGGTAACACAAAACTATCTTTTTTGATACAATTAAAATATCCTTCATCAGTGAACGAAGGGCACCAAGAATGATGGTCGAACAGATTGCCGGGGGACATTTCTGAGAGGATCAAAAAGGAGGGTCATTGGGTTTACTGGGCAGAATCATAAAAGCTCTCACGGGCAGTGAAACTCCCGCCACCGACGAGAAATCCCGGGTCTGCCGGCGTCAGATGGCGGAGGCATCAACCTCTGGCACAATGGAAAAGCTGGAGGAAATCCTTGCAAGCCGGAATTACAACCGGGCTGTAAGGTTCATGGAAAAAAACCGCCTTCGTCTGACCCTGGAGAAAGACAGCCTGGCATTACAGACTCCGCCAGGCTTCAACTCCGGAGATATTCTGGATCTTGTCCGGGATCATGAACGGGGAATCAGAAGAGCTTTGTCGATCCTTTCCCTGGCCCAGGATGTTGAAGGTTTTTCTCACCTTCACCGGGCCGCCAGGGACAATAACCCCCAGGAAACCCTCCGCTGGCTCAAGAACGGCTCGCCAATTGATGTGGGCGACAACCATGGCCGCACTCCCCTGCACCTGACAGCCACCTTTGGATCATCCAACACCGCCAGAATTCTGCTGAAGGCCGGGGCAGATCCCCAAAAGCGGGACTCCCTGAAACAGACCCCCCTCCACAAGGCAGCGGTTGGAGATCACCCGGAAATACTCAAGGATCTGCTCCAGGCGGGAGGGGACCCGGAAATCCCTGATTCGGCTGGAGATCGATGCCTGCACCTGGCGGTGGAGTATAGCAGTCCTCAGTGCACAGCCCTGCTGATAGAAATCGGCTCCCACAGGAACGCCCCCAACAACCGGGGAGAAACCCCCAGGGACATGGCCATGAGAATCAAGGATCCCCGCATTCTTCCGTTTTTCTCCTAATTTCCGGCACCTCGGGAACGAACCTGACACCGGGGAAAATAATGCTCAAGGATCTCCAAAAAACTCCTCCCCTGCCGGGCAAGTTCCATGGCTCCATACTGGCACATGCCCACCCCATGACCCAATCCCCTGCCGGTAAAGAGAAACTCATCCTTCTCCCGGGTCACCTCAAACCAGGCGGATTCAAATTCACCCCAGCCCAGGTGATTTCCCATCTCCTGCCAGAAATGATAACCCCTCATGCCATGGGTTCTGCCCTTTCCCGACAGAACCACCTGCAATGCCCGGCCACCGGAAGCCCGGCGGGTGATCTTCACCTGTTCAACAGGCATGGGAAGCAGAGGAAAGATCCGGGCCAGCCGGGATTGAGTTACATTACAGTCCCAGCGGAAGTGAGGCGAATGACGGCAGTAGGCTCTGCCTTCACTGTCTGTGTCTGATACGCCGGGAAAAAAATCTCCCTCACCGCCGAAGACATCCCCCCCCGAGGCGGTATGCCCGCCACATGTGGAATGGTAAAAAACCTTTCCGGGCCTGCCCTTTCGATAAATCACCAGGCCCGCGGTGGACATGGCAGCGTCAAAGAATGGACTGCTCATATGAGGACACCCGGCAAAATGCTGACAGTGAGTGGAATCACAGAAATCCACATCGCCGTGGCGACCGGGGTTCTCCAGAGCAAAGGATCGCACCGCCACCGCCTGGGCCCTCATGGCTTCTCTTTCTGCCAGGGGCATTTCCCCGGCGACACATCCTGCCACATAATCCTCAAGATCCAGCCGGGCAATTATTCGCAAATTTCCGCCAAAATTATAAAGAGTCAGCTTTCCCCGGATGTTCCTGGATTTTGTGCCAGAAACCCTCAAGGTCATCCCCCGGGATGATTCCACCGATACAATCCCGGCAACCCCGGCGTGCCTTCCATTGTCAAAGACAACACCTTCTCCGTCAGCTCCGAAGACAAAATAATCTCCCGCCAAAACTCTCCCGTCAGCCCCAACACGAAGTTTGCTCCCGGTCACCTCAACCTCGGCCACCGGCGATACAGAAAACAGCCGAACCTTTACCGTGTCGGCATGGGCCGTCGGAGAAACAACAGAGAAAACCACCAGTATGACCGCCAGACACAGAGCGACAAAGCCATGGTTTATACCGCTTCCCATTTTTTTTACCACTCCTCACAAGACCGGCTGTCCCGGGGAAATGCCAGCTTCCGCCCCAAAACAACAGCAATTGTTGAAATATTATAAACTCAGGAAATGAAAGTAATTATCGGAATTTGACTTCTGTTTCGGCAAACCGCTTCCGATAATTATTGATTTATTTTTTGCAAATAATATTCAGGAATTATTATCACCTGACTATGACAGGCTTTAAAGCCCTTTGTTATCATGTTTTGTTAACTGGAAACTGAAATGCTACATGTTATAGTGAAAGTAAGTTTAAGTCATCCCTTGCCATACACTTTGGTATAAGCCGACACAAGTCGGCTCTTTTTTTCGGGAAGTCACCGATGGCTTATTAATGCCTTTGGGGTAGGCTGATTCCTCACAGAATCAGTTTCTGGGGCTGACCCGAAAATTGACCATGAAATAATTCGGCTCCCCGGTGCGATCCGACAGTTCCATTACCGTAAGGTTCACCTGGATCATTCGGGTATTGGTGGCAGTGTTGAAGTCGTCATCATCCAGCCCAGTATCATTGAACTGGTTGTCAGAGTCATCATCAGTGACATATACCGGGTTGGTAGCGGAAAAAATCTCCTGATCCGAGTCAGCCTTTCTCTTGCGAAGGAACATGATCCTGAAACCCTCATATTCATCGGCTTTGCTGTCCCCGTCAAGATCCTGATCCGGCAGGACCACATGCCTCAGAATTGGACGGATGCTGTCGCCGGGGTTTTCCTTATGGCTTTTGGAAGGCAACACCGATGTGGCCAGGGGAAAGGCCCAGGGATCCTCCATGAGCTGAACCCAGCGGTAAAGAGTGCCGGTGCGGGGAAGACCCGGCCCCAGGGGTTTTTCATCAGGAATCAGGGAATAAAAAACAAAGCGATCCCATCGGGGCGTTCCTGCCTCGGAGAACTGAAATCCCCCCAGATCGGGATCATAAGCACTGGCAAAGGAAAAGCCGGGTTTTTCTGCAGGGAACTGTTTGCTGGGATAAACCCGGATGGACCCCAGGCTTGTTTCTGTCAGTTCCTTCCGGAGCCATTGGATGGCTTCACTGGTTTCCCGGCTTATGCTGAAGGAAAAGCTGGCATAATCGTATGCCCTGCTGGAATAAGAAAAAATCATGATTATGGTGGAGAGGATTATCATCCCCATGACCATGGCGATTATCACCTCGGTGAGGGTAAAACCGCGGTTTTTGCCAAAGCTCCTCCAACCCACAGCAATCCCCTTCATTCCAATGACCTCCTCACCCAGGTCGATTCCCGGTATTTCTTTGTCACTCCACTGCCTCCCAGTCCGGATCCTTCAACCCAGCTTATGGTTATGGTAATCTTGTCATACTCCCCGTCAGTGTCGCCGATGAAACTCCCGTTGTCATATTCAATCTTCCTGTTGAACTCGATATTGCTCCTGTGTCCCTGAATAACCGAGGCAATAATTATGGGCTGGGACCAAGAGTAGGGTTCCTTGTCGCCGTATTTATGAGCCTGAATCTCCTCCAGGGTGGAGTCGGCAATTATCTCGGCAACAGTCAGATTACGGCTGGCAGTGGCGGAACGCATCGAAAGGGTGAACACATTAAACAGGATGAGAAACCCCGAGGCGATAACAAAGATAGTGATTATCGCCTCGATTATGGTTGCTCCGCGGTGTTCTGATTTTCTCGCTGAACATCTCACCGGTTCCATCCCTCCCCTATGGCACGGTAGAAAGTAACCCCGATGTCAACAGGCTTTCCGCCAGATCCCGGAGGTTCAAAATCGAACAGATTTGAGAAAAGATCCTTCGTTTTAGGCACCCGCAGGGAAGCTCTGGTAAAGTATGGATAATACATCAGATTTTTCACTGTCACATTTCCCTTCTGACTGATTGCACATCCCACGGTCTGGGTGGCGTATATTTCCACATCATCCACAGCAATAAAAAGCCCCGATGCTGCCATGGTATCATTGGGATCAGCATCGGCAGAACCGATCCGGATTTTTTGGCCCGAGTAAACAAGGACCCCGGGGACTTCATAAAACTTGAAGTATATGTTTTTTTCCAGGTAATCTTCAAGGTTGGAAACCGCCTCATTGGCCAGATCCTTCATCACCCCGGTGATTCCCTGGTCGATGAACACAGTGTATTCATGTCGAAGGCGATCCAGCAGGTCGCTTGTGGGGCGATCCCCAAGAATCTTTTCAATCATCTTGTCAATTTCACCACCGCCGAAGGGGAATATGTTTTCCACGGCTTTTACCAGGATTGTTTTCAATATGTCCACCAGGAGATGTTCCGCATATTCCATCAGCTTGCCCGGCTGAAGTCCTTTGAGGATTTCATCCTTGAGAGAATTTATGACTTCTTCAAGCTTGAATCCTAACTCCCGGGGGTTGAGATATTTGAGCATATCCACCACATTCCCGATCATCCCCACCTTGGGTACCATGGGCACTACCCCTTCCCCGATTATCCACCAGTCGGAGTCGGTGAAAAGATACTCCCCCATGAATGCGTTCTGGATGGTGGAGTATATGATGGAAACATATTCGAATATTGTGGTGTTGATGTTATTGTCATGCTCCCATGTGGGGAAAAACACAGGAATCGGTGCAAGATCAAATATCTCCAGCCGGAAGGTGTCGGCATAGGCGGCAAAACAGCAAAGCCTGTAATGGAAAGGCCCGGCAACCTTGGCAATGATGGGAGTGGCGTCTATCAGAATGTTGACAAATTTGGTGATAGCGCTGATATTGAGGGCCTTGGATATATTCACCAGGGAGAGTCCCGGAAATATGCCATGGGGGATGTCAACATTCCCTTTGACCAGTATTGCCGAGGTGATATACTGCACTCCTCCCAGCTCAGAATCCACCACCACGGACCCTAACCATTTTGTGCCCTGACAGCTGAAGTTTCCATCTACAATCAGAGTGGCTCCCCGTTCAAGAAAAACCCTGCCGGTGGGAGCAAGAGGGTTCTCAAGGCCCAGGGGATTATCACTGCCAAAACTTTTCGATTCTGGGGAATTCTGCATGGAATCGCCAAAAGTGGGATCTACCACCGACAGATTTCCGGTGACATACAAGCATGCGCCTTCCTGAATCCAAACATCCCCCTTGATGGTGGCGTTGCAGTCCAGTTTCAGGCTTCGTCCCCGGGGAACTGTAAGGTCACACTCCCACGAGAACCCGTCGGGGTGGGTTTTATCGGGGATGAAGGTGATGTTCGGCGCTCCGCCCTTATAGTGAACTACCCGGATGGGGTTAAAAATATCAGCAACCAGGTCCTTCCAGTGCCCCTTGAACAGATCCAGGAGCATATTGAGGACATTCTTCATCAGCTTCCCGTAGTTGTGGCCTTTTTGATCGCCCCTGTCCAGGAATTCTTTCTCACTCTTTAGGGTGGGAGGATAATCCTTCTCCTTGCCGGGGTTCAAAGACCCGGAGCCGTCCCATTCTTTGTGCCGTGCCGTGGCGTAATCGATCTGCCGGCTCCGGAGGCTTTTCAGAGGGCCTGGCTTGGGATATGGGTTTTTATCGTCATCGATGTCCTTGTCGGGATCATAGCCGGAATATGTGGAGTCGATGAGATCGACAAGATCCTGAATATCTCCCTGTTTTGCAGAATTGTGAGCATAAGGCTTTGAGGCCGTCAGTTTGCCCCTTACGTTCTGGTTCTGATAGTAGAGGTCTTTCTTCTGGCCGTCGCTGAGGCTGTCCAGATTGTAAAGCTTGGGGTGATCCTTGTCGCTGCCATCATACCAGGCAGTATTAACGGCTTTGATGACTTCCACATCGGCATTTTTTTCATTTTCCTGTTTTGGTGAAAGAGGTTTGGATCCATCGGGAGGAAACGGGAGATGGAAAGAAAACTTCACCTCGGTCACCAGGAAGTATTGACTCACTTTGAACAGGGGATAGGTGAGGAATGGGAAATGGCTCGCCTGCTGAAGGGACAGGATCCCCTGGAAGGCTCCTCCGCCTCCTCCGCCGTTGACATAGGAACTTACATCCAGAGGAGATCCCAGGATGAAGTCGGTTTTGTCCAGGGCAGTGGCAGAAATCCTGGACTTGGCTTCCCGGGCCTGCCTCACATATTCATCGGCATAGTCGGCGGATATGCTCTGCCGGTATCCGGGAGCACCGCAGAGTATATCCCCGTCATCCTCATCGGGAGATGCAACCTTCATCAGGATAGGCCCGTTTTGTGAATAAGCTGTCCCATGGTGAAACTGGTCAATCTCAACCCGGTTCTGCCCGTAAACCAGAACCGGAACCCCCGTGTATAAGTCCCTTTCGTTGTAATCCTTGTTTTGATGGCGGATGTCCCCCAGGACCTGCTTGATGGTGGGGTTGGCAGAAGCAGAAAGCCTTTCGATTTTCACCTCGCCCTCTGGCGCAAAGGCACCGAAGGGAAAAGCCGGTGAATACATGGCAAGATAAGACCGCCCCAGGGGAGTATGGATGGTCAGCAGGGAATGCCACGGTGGCACGGGGATGTTGGTGAACCCTTTTTTGATGAAGTCTTTTGTTGCATCCTTGAAATAATCCGACAGATCCTGAGAATAACCCACCAGGGGAACCAGGCTTTTGTCATAGTCGATATAGTCTGCAGGTTTCTTTGATATGTCCGGATCATCGGGAAGCCGGCGGTAAACTGATTCTGCTTCGCTCCATTTTCCCGTGACGGTGAATCTGATTTTTGGATCTCCCGATGCATATTCCGGCGATACATCAAATTCCCCCTCCAGGGGCAGGACTTCCGGATCCGGTGAAGGTGTTGGAGATGCCGAGGGTCTGGGTTGAACCGTGCGGACAAAGCGAATCTTGGTAACTTCGATGGCCTGTTCTGCCAGATTTTCTGACCTGGCTCTCAGGGCAGTATGCAACGCAGCTCCTCCCTGGGATATAAGAGCCATGGCCAGCACCATCAGAACAAACAGAATCGACAGGGCGATAATCAGAAGAGCGCCTCTGCGGGCTTTGTATCGACACAATCTCATACCGTTCACTGATTCACCTTCTCTGTTTCACTTGACCTTGATATCCATCATGCACACCCGCTTGACTTCCGAGGGAGAAGTCACCCCGCCGGCAGCTTTCATCACGCCGTCTTCCAGGAGAGTTTTCATCCCCTGGGATCTGGCAGTTCGGAATATTTCTCCTGCGGTGGCCCTATCCTCGATTTTGTCCCGGATGGAATCGGTCACTGTCAGAATTTCATACAGGCCAACTCTTCCCCGATACCCGGTGCGCCGGCAATAAGAACACTTGTCGGC